>CAUFVC010000026.1:0-12672 GCA_959029275.1 uncultured Eubacteriales bacterium
AGATCGTTTTTGTCCCTCTCTGTCAAAAAGGGGATATTTAAATAGACACCCGGCACATTAACTCCTTTTCGGGAGCTGATACTTGCATTGTTCAAAACCCTGCATGTGATGTCTGTGTCTGTGGTGCTGACTACCTTAAGACCAAGGAGTCCATCATCGATCAGGATCACGCTGCCCTGTACCACATCTCGAGGAAGCCCTGCATATGATATGCTGACTTGTCTCTCATCTCCTTCGCATTCCCGGGTGGTCAAAACGAAGGTATCCCCCTCCTGTAGGCTGATCTTTTCCTTCTGGAATACGCCGATACGAACTTCTGGCCCCTTTGTATCCAATATAATTGGTACTGGAACCTTCATTTGATCCCTTGCTTCCCTTATGTTCTGAATCTTCATGAGGTGGGTTTCATGAGTCTCATGGGAAAAGTTCAACCGAAACGCATCGGCTCCCTTTTCAATCAGCTCTTTTAATATTTCAACGCTGCTGGATGTCGGTCCAACGGTACAGATTATTTTTGTTTTTTGCACTATAATTCCTCCTTTATTATAGGGTTGCAACGAGCTCTTTCAGTTCCTCGATGGTAAATTGATATGCTTCATTACAATAATGGCACCGCATCTCCACAGGCTCGCCCTCCTCGATTAGCTGTGATAACTCTTGCCTTCCAATGCTGACCAAGGCTTTTTCAACTCTTTCTCTCGTACAGTTGCATTGAAATCCAACCGGATGGGTTTCCAAAATCTCAACCCCAAATTCCCCCAGCAGATCATGCATTAATTCTACAGGAGTATGGCCGGCGGCGAGATACTCTGTTACTGGCATGAAAGCCGAAACCTTGTCCTGGAGTTGTTGGGCCGTCTCATCCTTCGCCCCGGGCATCATCTGCAATATAAATCCTCCGGCTGTCCATATGGTTTGATCTCGATTGACCAGAACGCCCAGTGAAACCGCTGAGGGAACTTGTTCCGAGGCAGTAAAATAATAGGCCAAGTCCTCCGCTATCTCGCTGGTGACGAGATGTGTCTGCCCTGTGTAGGGCTCCTTAAGACCGATGTCCCGTATAACGCTCATAACACCGATTCCAACGGCTGTTGCCACATCCAGTTTTCCCTTGGAATTTAGAGGCAGGTCAACCTGGGGATTGTTGGCATACCCTTTCACATTTCCTTTTGAATCGGCTATGGCCACAAGTCCACCTATGGGGCCCGATCCTTCAATCTGAATGGTCAAAAGATCCTTCTCACCTTTCATCTGCCATCCCATCATGGCCGCCGCCGTCATCGTTCTTCCCAGGGCGGCGCTCACGACAGGCGTCATCCCATGACGCTGCCGCGCCTCCTCAACCAAGTCGGCCGTACATGCTGCAAATGCCAATATTTCGCCTTCCGCCGCTGTGGCGCGGACCATCGAATCACTCATCGCTGTTCTCTCCATTCTTTTTGATTTCTCTTGCAACAAAACAGATTCGTTCTGACTGTTCGCTGGACGGATCGAATGTAAAACCGTCGTATATTGCCTCCAACTTCAAACCCGCTTCCTCCAGCAGGCGGGCAATGTCCTCCACGGAATAGGCCCTCTGATAGTGGATTTCTTCATAGCGGCGATAGCATGACGGCTCTCCCATCTGTTCAAAAAAAGTCACCTGATATTCATTAATATGCTCTTCCGGGTAATAGTAGTTCTGCCAAATGAACGCAGAATGCTCGTACGTATCCGCAAAAACAGAATCTCCCAGTACCGCTTTATATTTATAGTCTGTATTTAAATCAAAAATAAATGTACCGCCAGGATTTAAGTACAGATTGACCAGTGCAAAAACTTGCCGGATATCGCGGCTATCCAATAAATAGTTTAGGCTATCGCACGTACACAGAATCGAATCAACGGTTCCATATAGCTCAAATTCTCTCATATCCTGTTGAAGGTATAAGATATTCGCTTGTTCTTCTTTCGCTTTTCCCATCGCTTCATTCAGCATGGAATCTGAAATATCCGCGCCGATCATCTCATAGCCTCGCCTGCTGAGCTCCAGGGTAAGCCCGCCTGTACCGCAGGCAAGATCTAGGACAAGTGAAGGCTTCGCTCCATGGTGCTCCCACAAACGCTCAATGTAGTCCGCCCATTCCACATAGGAAATCTCCTGCATAAATTCGTCATAAACCCTTGCAAATTCCTGATACATCTAGGCAATGCCTCCTAGCATTTCATCAAACCCAAATTTTCTCAATATACAGTATAACGTTCATTTTGTGGTTTGTAAAGTGAATTGGCAAGATTTTACACAATCTTAATGTGCAAACGGTTTGCCCTTTGATAAGAAAGAGCATCGACTTTTAATTCGGCTCCAAATTCCTCGTTCCTTTTCCCCCGAGAAAAGCAGCTGTTCAAGTTCTCTTTTTGCACTAGCTTCCGCCTCCAATACCTTGGGAGTTTCCTCTAAGATTATAGGGAATGTCGCGGGCGGGCGGGTTTCAGCTTTTTCATCGCGCTCTTTTAGCGCGGAACTCTCCTCCCTGCGGATCCACTCCTTCATTTCCTTGATTCCACAGTCTTGCTCCGCACACACATTATACAATCGGTGGATCAGGCAGATGACCTGTTCATTTTTCCAATGATAATGGAGCGAATGGAGGAGCAATGTCTTAGAGATGGAGCGCAAAAACTTCATAGCTCCTGCGATTTCTATCTCTTCGACTATGGGTATATAGACGGTCCTGAGCTTTTCACCGCTTTCATTCCAAAACCAGTATCGGACATCCGGGATGAAGCCGTTGTCTGCAAGAAAAAACTCGTCCTTTTCCTCCCATATCGTTAGGATCGCTTTCAGGATACGCAATATCTCTTGACCATTTCCCTCCAACTTAAAATACTCAAAGAGTGATATCTCTCCGGTGATGTCAAACGCCAAGGCTTGTTCCTGCCCCTCTCCCACCAGATGCCAGGGAAGCATGAATGGAATATGGCCTTCCCTCATCATAGCAATCATATACTCACTCCAGGTTTGATGCGTCTGGAGCGGGTATTCCAATAGCCTGGAACCCTGCGGTCCGTTTTTTTGCCTGATTTTCAAATACACACCCTCCATCCTACTTCCATCATCACTGCGCCCCTATGACCACCGCCAATAAGAATCCGCTCCACAAAAACGGAATAAACGGAACCTCTGCTTTTTTATCTCGATATACGAGCCAAAGACATAGCGCTGCAAGGCCATTTAAGAAAAACGAGATGCCTAGCCCCCACCAAAGAGTCTGTCCCGACGTATATAAAAATAGTCCTGCCAGCAAAACTAAATCCCCTGCGCCTACGTCTTTAGGAAATATTTTTTTGATTGCAACGCACAGGGATAACACCACAAAACCATCCAACAGAGGGGTCCATCCCCACTCAGTCCACATGCAGCCGTAAAGTCCAACCCCGAGGAGCCAGTACAAAACGGCCCCCCAGGTCGGTATGCAGCGCTTCTTTATATCGGCCAAGGCAAACAGGAATAGGATGCAAAGTAAACAGATCACACTCATAAAAATCTCCATTCCAAAGCGTTAGCGGAGGGGCGAGGAGATCTATTTGTGACGCTCCGGCACAAATAGCCGTGTGAAAAATAAGCCATCGAGTTTCACATGAATCCTCCGCCATCCCCCTGGCACAGCTCACAGGGCTGTAATCCCAAAGTCTGAATCTCTTCCTCCGTGACTGCGTTTAAGTCCGGTTGGATATAGGAACACCCTTGTCTGTGGTAATGTTCACCTCCAGACGTTACATACACAAACGCCTGGATCGGTTCCGACCCACATCGCAGGCAAGGCAAAAATCCGGACTGCTGCGCCTCATCCTCGCTCATGGCCATAAGACTATTCTTGATCAGATAGCAATTCAGACTGTGGTAGTGATTCCCCGCTCCGATCCGGTAATAGAGCGAAGTTTCATCCAGGAGACTATCGCCTGATCCTCTAGTCGGCTGCCCTGTAAAGGCTCTTGTCTGCACTTGGATGGAGACTGCTGGAAATTCAAATCCTAATATCTTTGGAGTATTCCACTCATAGGTTACGACAAGAGCAATCAGATCCTGATAGGCACCATCCTGGTAGAAGAATTTTGACGCAGAAAAGTCCAACCCCTGTATGCCCTCTCTCACCCCCAACGCTTCAAGATCAATATGGGCTAGCGCTTCTTCCATGCGGTTGGCCGCCCATTCCCGCCCCAGCATATTAACAATCGCGGTGTATGCCTCTGCTGACATAGGTCCTCTTGCTATGATCTCTTCCGCCTTTGCGATGATATTCACAATATCCTGCATTCGATCCCGGACCGCTTCAAGCCACTCTTCTCCCACCACAACCTCTGCCTCTCCCAGTTCCTGCTTTTGCTCAGCCCGCTCTTGATTATAAAGGCGATGGATATCTTTTAGCCCTAGCCGGTCATATAGATACGCGGTCTGGCTTATATCATCTGCCGTCTCTGCAAGCGCAAACCGCACTGTTTCATAGACAAGGGTAGACTTAATAAAGTATAGAAAAGGGAGCATTAGCAAAATCATCATGGGAACCACCATGGCCGCCTCCACCGTCAAAGATGCCCTGGTAAACCGTGTCCTCATCTCACCTGTATCCGTAATTTCCTGCAAACTCATACTCTCGACCATCTGCCCCCATTTTTCCCGAAGCGCCAAATTTTGTCACCATGGAGGATAAACGGAACGGCTTTCCCGTAGATTTTTCTAGATTGAGTTGGATAACATCCTGTAACCGCAACACCCACTGCCTCTCATCTAACCAGAGTAGGAGTAGCCGAAGGTATTGTACATATCCCAGCCCCCTTGTCTCTCTGTCTGTTTCGGCATTAAGCTGCTTATCTAATATGGACGCGAGATCGGTCTTCCAGTCCTCTGCGGTTTTAAACAGAGGGACTTTTCCTCCTTCCAGCAGACAATTGTAATCGGCACAGGCCTCTCCAATACTCCATAGTAGGATGATCGCGCCGTACAGCACCGCATTTCCAATCCCCGGCGCAAGGATGCCCCCTACCGTATCTGCTACAGAGTGGATAATCTGTTGCTTCTCCGCATCGGTTGACAGATACAACATGTTCAGCGTTGTTCGAATAAACAGCAATCTCCCCTTCACGGCCCATGCATTGTCGTATTCATTCATGGAGCCGTTTAGAATATATTCGACTTCATTAGCAAAAAAACCGCTCTGTTTAACCATTCCTCTAAGGTTGGTTGGCGATTCGCCTTTCCCCCTGCGAATCGTCTCTCCAAGATTGGTCAGCTGGCCTATGGTATATTCCGTCAAATAGACTCTTCGAAGCAGGCTATCCCCTATGAGCTCTGCGGTCTGGGCGAGATTGTCCGGTTCCAGAAGAATCGAATCTCCCCCCGGCTGTCCTTCCTCCTTCACGCCATCCACCACAGAGGGCAGCTGTTGATATCGGATGTCTTCCTCCCCTAGCAGGATAGAATTGGGCGCATATTGGCTTAAATCAATGACATGTAAGTTTAGCGCCTCCAAAATATCCCTCCATGACCACCCTGCATCACCAGAGTGGATCTCATATTCAAGCGATATGTCCGTCTGATATTGGGAGAGTTCATCGGCGCGCTGCCCTGCCGTCTGCGCCCAAATCTCCAATTCTTCCGACAGCCTCCAAATCGTGTCCCGCAGCCTTTTGAAGCTATCTTCACAATTCTGTAGAAGCTTCAAATTTTGGTCAATTGCCTGGGTGATCTGTTCATCGCCGCCGTTTCCCCGGTGCAGGGAGGATTCCAATTCATCCATCTGCTCCTGCACCTGTTTGATGAGCTGCTGCGATTGTTCTTCCGGTCTCATAGCCTCAATCCGGCTTCGCAAGTCTTGGATCTCCGCAGCTAGCTCCTTTCCCAGTCTGACGGTTTCTGACCAAGCTTCCTTCGCATTTTTGTGAACCTCTACATAGCTCTCCAACCTGGCGATCCACTTCACAAGCTTACCGTCTGTATTCAATGGGATAATCCCATAGGTCTCCCACTGCGAGATCAATTGTTCCAGTGAATCCGTGATCTCATTGACGGCCCATCCCTCTCCGGGGAAGTTCTTGACATAGTACCGCCTCCACGACCCATCGTCACGAATTCCATCAACCCAGGAGACAAACTCTGCAAAGTGGCCGTTATACACGAGCGCCTTCTCTTGGATTTTCTGTACCTCATCCAAGATCCCTCCGCCTGTCACCGCCGTCCCCGCATCTTCCCAATTGGAGGTGAGTTCCTGGATGATGGCAAGGGGAGCTCGTATTTTCATAAACTGCTCAAGTTGCCTTAGAAACTCTTCAACCTCGCTTACGGTCCGGACATCCCTGACCTCCAGTTGCAGCAGCTGGTACTGAAACCCGCCATCGCTACCCCCTCCGCGCGCCAATCGCTCTGCGTCCAACTTATAATTCTGCTGCAAAAAATATGAGAGACCGCTCCCAATCTGTTGCTCATCTTCGACTCCCATCAATCCATATTGCTCTGCCAGATCCTCATTATATCCTGCCAGCACTGCGGTGGCGGCGCTATCCAGCGCTCTCCGGCCATGTACGATGGCTAGATAATGCCGGCTCATGGAGAATAGGACCATATAGAACAAAAGTATCACGATTAAGATTAGACTGAAAAACACGGTAAAACTGCCCTGTAACTTCCTATCCACCAGCGGTGATTCGTCCTTTCCATTCATTCAGTTTTTTTTCATAGGCGTCCAGTACATCGTGGACGGGAGGCAGCAGCGATGCCGCCTCCCATATGAGATCCACGGTCTCCTTATATGCTGCCGGCTGCTCTAAAAACCCAGACGCTATCGCCTCAATGCGCATGGGAAACAGCAGCGCATAGTCACCCTCCACCGCCAGCGATATTGTCCTGGTCAATAGGGTCTCTTCGCTGTGTACGTGGATCGATGGCTCTCCCCATGGACTGTTGTGTAGCTGTTTCGAGAGATAAGACTTTGCCCCCTCAACGCAGGTATCCAATGTCTCCCCTTGAATATACCAGGACTGGCAGAGGATCACACCTTGATCACAGAGCGCTTTCACATACGTTTCATAGACAAGAAACAGTGTACATTGCATGACAGCCAGAAGCAACAAGAACACAATGGGAAAGAGCATGGCAGTCTCCACAGTTAGGCTGGCCTTTGCCCCCCGATTCATTTTGCAATGGCTCCCGGATCAAATGCTGCTCCCTGGGATGAGATCTTTTCTAAGATGCCGGATACAAACTCTACGACGGTGCTTTTAAACATCAGGACGAGCGCGATCAAAATTACAATAATTAACACGATCTCGATGGTTCCCATTCCTTCCTCGCGATTCCAGAATTCCTGCAATTTCACCCAGATTTTCATACTATTCTCCATTCCGGAGCGTCAGCGACGGGGCGAAGAGAAATTCGCGAAGGCGATTTCTCTTCTGCCATAAGAGCTATTTGTGGCGCTCCGACACAAATAGCCGTGTGAAAAATAAGCTTTTCGAGCTTATTTTTCACACTAACCTCCATTCCGGAGCGTCAGCGACAGAGGCAACTTCTGTCATAAGAGCTATCTGTGGCGCTCCGACACAAATAGCCGTGTCATTCCTCCTCAACTTCTTACCATATGGACTTACCCGATTTGCATCGTCATGATGGCCGGAGCCAATACCACGATTAAAATCACAACCAGCATCAGCATCATAGGGATGAGAAGCTTTGTATCCACCTCCTCCGATTTTTCTTGCACGTACTTTTTCCGCAGTTCCCACGCCTGCGCGTTCAGTTCGCGTAAATGTGTGATGATGAACTCATCCCCGCGTTTTAAATTCTGGGATAACACTGAGATAAACTGTCGGATTTCTTTAACTTTAACGCGAGCGGCAAACTGTTCCAACGCCTCCTTGGGGGATGCTCCATTTTGCATCTGTAGCGTTGCAATCTGCATCTCCTCATAGATCGGTTCAATTGTCCCCTCCAACCCTTTTCGCTTCTCTAAATAGTCACCTGTGATCTTCGTCCACGCCCTCTGCGTGCTGAGGCCCGCGCCGAGCAGCATGACAAACCTATTGATGACCTCCGGGTAGGCGATGCGCATCGCTTCCCTCCTTTGCTCAACAGCCTTTTTTAGCTCCCGGTCCCGCCCAATGAACAAAAGAATTGGAATCAGCCACATGAGCGCGATCCAAAGGACATACGCCGGCCTTTTCTCCACCTTGTGCCACTCATATCGAACTGCCCCTGCGCCGCTGGAAGGCAGCAGGACTTCCGTTTCCGTTGAATACGCTCCCGCGTTGAGATTCTCCACCATCTCCTCGACTTGCGCCTCCAGATCTTCCGTCTTGCCCGCCAGCACCAAAGGGAGGGTGATTGCCGTTTCCTCTTCACCGCTGCGGAGAGTCACCTGCATGGGAACCTTCGTCTCCCCCTGCGGAAGGTTCTCTCTTCGCAATCGGCCATCATCCCGGATATATTCCGGCAACCCGCTGCTATAGGAGAAGCTCACGCTTTTTCTGTGATCCGGCAATTGTATGTCCTCCCGGATGAGCCCCAGCTCACGAAAGTAGCCCTGTAAGTACATCTTCGCCTCTTCCAATTCCTGTCTCCTCTGTATGGCGTCCGGTTGCTGTTCCGGCACACTCACCACCACCTCCCGCTGAAGCACCGTGTCATCAAGCCAGGCTGACAGCAACAGCCTTTCCCCCGCGTCCCCCTGTTGGTATTCCGGCCTTTCAATGGACGCACCGTTGAAGGCTTCTCCCTTTTGATCCGAAGCAGCGGACATAGAAAACACTAAACACGCATTACACAGAAAGAGGATGCCAAGCGCCATTCCCACCTTCTGTGCGATAAAAATTTGATACAGCCGCTTTGTGTCCCCAGCCGGCGCCATCTGACGAATATCCTCAAATGCCGCCTTTTTGTAGGCCTTGGCAAATTTCACGTGCAGAATATCGACCACCATGAACATGCCGAGTGGCGTTAGAATTCGCTCGAGTCCCACCTTTTTTCCATCGAACCGTATGCTGAACTGGATCTTATTCTTGTGATACCGCCAATGGCTCACGGCAAAAAGAATCAGCAATATTCCCTCCAGGGCCAGTATGACCCAAACCATGAAAGCCCTCCCCCTGTCTTCCCTTTAGATCTCGATGTCCGCCATTCGCTTCGATATGCAGTAGCTCGCAATGGCAAGACCTGCGCAGACGGTCATGATCATTCTTCCCTGAAAGCTTGAATACAGTGGAGCTAGGTAATCAGGCGATAATAGCAGCAGTAGAGAGAGTACCGCTACCGGCATGACATTGAGTATTTTCTGTTCCATCTTCTTCTTTGCAAGTGCGACCTGTACCTCGCCCTGAATCTCAATTTTCTCCTGTAGGAGTGCCGCTGTATTTTCGATGACCTTTGCAATATTGCCTTCGGTCCGTTTGCAAATCTGTATAATCTGGGCAAAGCTGGCGATTTCCTCCACACCGCTTCGCCGCGCAAAATCCTCCAGCGCATCCTCAATGCGCTGGTTCACGCGCAGTTTCCCGATGATAATCTGCCATTCATGGAATAAAACCGGAGTCAACTCCGGATCCATATCCTCCAGTGAGGCCTCAAACGCACCTTCCAGAGACCGTCCTGACCGAAGCGCCGCCACCAGTCCGTACAGACATTCCTTAAACTCCAGCGCGACCTTTTGCTGCCGCTTCGCCTCCAGATCCCGCCTTTTATACAGCGGGAATACGGCGGCCGCACAGCCTGCTGCCACACAGCTGACCACTAAATTCTGATAAAAGATGAGCGCAATGGCAAAGGCAATACATCCTGCCATCCCTCCGTACCGGATCCATTGCTTTACACTGAGAACATAGTTCCGATTCACTCCCTTCCCTTGTGCCTCGCCAGCAGGGCCTCCGTTCTTCTCAGCTCGCCTTTTTCCCATTGAAACAGCGCCTCCGTCTGAATATTTCCTCCCTCGATACCCAAAATTTGCACAATCTCTGTGACATGACGGCCTCCCCCTTTCTGCCGGCTGATAAACACTAGGATGTCGATTGCCGATGCGATCTGCTGCCGTATAGCCTCAAGCGGAAACTCTGCCCCCATGAGTACCATAGTCTCGATACGCGACAGCATATCTCGACAAGAGTTGGCGTGTCCTGTTGACAGCGATCCCTCATGCCCGCTATTCAACGCTTGCAGCATATCCAGCGCCTCCGCCCCTCGGATCTCCCCCACAATAATCCGGTCTGGCCTCATTCGCAGACTGGTCCGGATCAAATCTCGAATCGTGATCGCTCCCTTTCCCTCCACATTCGCATTCCGCGTTTCCATGGTCACCACATTATCCAGCGTATTTAGGCGAAGTTCCGCCGCGTCCTCGATTGTGATGATCCGCTCCTCCCTCGGGATGAAACTGGACAGTACATTTAAAAGCGTCGTCTTCCCCGAGGCGGTTCCCCCGCAGATAAAAACATTGTATCGCTGCCGGACCAGCCTTGACAAGAAATCAGCGCTCTCCTGGGTCAGCGTTCCCCACCGGATCATTTCCTCCTGGGAGATTGGCTCCTCTCGAAATTTTCGGATCGTTAAAATTGGCCCATTCAAAGCGATCGGCCCTAAAACTGCATTCACTCGGGATCCATCGGGCAGGCGGGCATCGACAATGGGATGCGCCTCATTGATCGTCCGATTGACGGCGCCGACAATCTGTTGAATAACATCTTCCAATCGCTGCTTGGATTCAAATCGCTCTCGGCTCCTCTCAAGTTTTCCCATCCGCTCGACAAAAATATGATCCGGCCCGTTCACCATAATCTCTGTAATGCTCTCATCCTCCAGCATGGGTTGTAAAATATCCAGCCGCCGAAGCGCATAAAATACTTTTTGCCCTAGGAGCTTTCGCACCTTCACGTCGATATAGCGCCTTTTGGATTCCTGGGCTAGTACCTCGAAAATAACCGTCCGAATCTCTTCGTCCGTATACGTGGTCTGTAGGTGAATGCTGGCACGCACCTTCTCCTTGATCTCCTGATATAATTGTATTCCAAGGTCATCGGCTGCCAAAACAGACAGCCTCCTCCGCCAGCGCGCCCATCATCTCATAGAAATCTGTATGGCGCTTGAACTCCAGGATACCATCGTGCTCTTGAAACAAGTCCTCGATCATGGGAAGAGGATTCCCCACTTGTCTTTGATATTCCCCCAACTCCGGCAATCCGGCTCCCCTGCCGACAGGCAGAATGGTGCAAGATTTTCCCAAAATATCTCGCTCCAACCCCTGCACACGTAAACTGTCAAAAAAATCTTGAAATTTTAGCCGTCCCTGGGCCGACGCATGTAAGAGAAGAAATTTGCCATCGCTGTTCTTCATAAATGTCTGATTCACGCTGTGGAAAGCTGTGTTCATGTCGCAGATGATCCATTGAAAGTAGGTTCGCAGAAGTTGGATGAGCGCTTCGGCCTCTTGGGTGTCCAGTACGTTCAGATCCTCAAAGGATGTACAGGGCTTTATAAACAAAACACCGTTAGCCTGCTTCTCAGCCAATTCCATCAAATATCCCTCCAGTTTGTCCGAATTCTTATCCTCCAATAGCATGCAGTATAAAAAATCAGATAGATTGTAGGGACTCCGGTTGTGAAAAAACATCTTCCAGTCGGCCGCCCCCTCAAGATTCAGGTATAAAACCTTGTCCTCCGGATGCGCTGCCGCCAAACATTCCGCCAGGGCCATGGAAAAGGTAGTCTTTCCACAGCCGCCAATGGGGGAATACACGCAAATCAGCCTGCCCTCACCCCAATTCTGATGGGGGATAGGCGCGCGCGGCGCATACTCCTCCTCCGGCGTCTCTGCCACAAAACAATACTCTCGCTCAGATTCACACTGCGACACCCCCTGCTTTTTCCCGTGTGCGGCCCCCTCTGTCCTTGCCATGATTTCTAAAAGCTGCTGCGCGATCCTGTGCCCTGACTGATACGGATTGATCCACTCCCCTTTCCACCCGCTCTTCCGATAGGCGTATTCCTGCAGCATGACAATGGGGAATGCGTCGAACTCGGCTTTTTCCTCCGTCTGATCCGTGATCAAAATGTGGCGTCCCCTATCCTGCGGCGGACAATGGATAGCTTCCTTCGCGTAATGTACATCCAGGCTGCCTCCATAGTGATGGTTTAAAAACCGGATCAGCTTTTGGGCATACCCTCGATCTCTCAGCTGCACCCACACTGTATATCGCTGCATCCACGTTCTCCTTTCTAAAAAGAGCCAGAAGCAGGAGTCCCAGCATGGACTAAAGACCCCTGCCTCTTTAAAAATTGGCTTAGGTTCGGTATGGAGAGCCCAAAGCCTGTCCATCCAGTAGCGAAATCAACACAGTAAGGTTGTTAGCTACATTCTTATCATACCGCAATCGGCTCCGCTTTGGGTGCTTCTATCATTTTGTATGCGATTTGCGTCGTAATGAATTTAAGAACCATTTGAATCTGGTGTACTGTTATAGAGCGCGTACCCACTGCACACAAGGCTTAGCTCCCGCTTTCAACGTACTCCGATTATCTGCACCGATCCCCATAATTTTCCACTTAGGGATCTTTTTTATAACTCCGTTCCCGCCTATAACGGCATAAAAAAGGCGAAAGCATTCGCCGCTTCCGCCCCTGGTCGCCAATTTGTCATTCAAATACTGTTTTCCACC
>CAUFVC010000027.1:0-12547 GCA_959029275.1 uncultured Eubacteriales bacterium
CTGACAAGGTATTTCCGAATCGCGCTTCCCCTGAGTCTTCCCATCATCGCAACGGTTGCGCTGTTCAGCATGGTGGGACAGTGGAACTCCTTCATGGATACACTCCTATATATCCGGGATTACAATCTATATACGCTACAGTACATCCTGTACGAATACTTAAATGAATCGGAATCGCTAGCGCAGATGGCGCAGGAAGGTATGGACATGAGCAACGCGGCTCAGAATATGACGCCGACTTCCATGCGGCTGACGATCACCGTAATTGTAACGCTTCCGATTATGTTGGTCTATCCCTTCATGCAGCGATATTTTGTCGAAGGAATCATGATCGGCGCGGTGAAAGGCTAGGGCGATATATCTAGGAATTGGAAGAATCCCCAGCAAAACACCATTTACAGAGGGTGTGGGGATATAGTAGTATGACGTCTGTAGTTTTTCTGCGGTAGTACTTTTTCCGGGAAATTTCTGGGAAAATGCTATATATATTATCAGAGAGGAGATAGAAAATGAAAGCAAGTAAGAAAGTTTTAACACTTTTCTTGGCGGCCGCTATGGTGGTCGGCGCTTTTGCAGGCTGTTCGAAAGCAGGAGACGAGAGCAGCAAGGCGAATGAGTCGTCGCAGAGCAGCCAGTCGGGAGAATCCAGCACAGAGCCATCGGGAAATACTGGCGAGGTGACAACCCTCGACTACTATATTTCCACCACGGCTGTCAGCGGACCGGTGACGGGATGGCTGGGCGATTACTTGAAAGAAAATGGATTAGCCTTAAACATTATCGCAGGATCTGAGGAAAAGATGCAGGCCTACCTGGCTGGCGGCGATCTGCCGGACCTGATGTCGTTTGATAAATGGGACAGCGTTACAAAGGCGATTGCCGGTAAAATGCTTGTCAACCTTGACGAACATCTTGACAAGCTGCCCAATGTAACGGCCAATGTTCCGGAGGCCATTGAGTATACCCGCGATAACCGCAGCAATGGAACTGGAAATCTGTATGTAATCCCCTCGTCCATAGGCGACTCCTATTTCCCGGTTGACACGGGCGTTTACTCCATCAATGTCCGCTGGGATATCTACGAAAAGATTGGATGCCCGGAAGCGAAGACGCTGGAAGACCTGATCCCCATCTTCAAGCAGATGCAGGAAGCCTATCCCGAGACAGAGGACGGGACGAAGACCTATGCTATGAACCTGTTCAGCAGCTGGGATGGCACCACGAAGATGGCGGCTGTGAACAATGTAATCACCACGTTAGGATACATGGAAAGTTTCTATCAGTATTTTGCTGACCTGAATCTGGAAACCGGAGAGATCAACTCTATCTTTGACGATGACAGCACGTACCTGAGAGCGCTGAAATTCTTCTACCAGCTGAACCAGGAAGGCCTGTTAGATCCCGATGCGATCACCCAGACCTACGAGGCGGCAAAAGCAAAGGTTGACTCCGGCGCGTATGTAGCTATCGGTTACGCTGGCTACAAAGACGGTTTCAACACACCGGAACATGTAGACGCGGACGAACCTGTCGGATATATGCCCATCATCTTTGATGAGTACAAGGCTTGTGTTATCGGGGATGCGACCGTCGGTTCCACCAGAAACCAGCTGGGTATCAGCGCAGTATCCTCTAAGCTCGATGCTTGCCTTCAGTACATCAACCTGACGGCGGACTACGATGCTCTGTTGACCCTGAACAATGGCCCCCAGGGAGAACTGTGGGATATCAATGACGACGGTGAAGTCTATGCCACAGAGAAGTACTGGGAGTGCTACAATAGCAACGGCGGCAAGCTGACGCTGAGCAATGGCGAGGAATTGCATCCTATCAACTACGAGTATGTAATCGCCAACACCCAGGCCCATCCCACCTACAATGTACCTCTCGGCATCGGAAACTGGCCGGATGTCATCGAGGGAACCCAGAAGAACAAACTGACGGAAGCTTGGTCCGCTCAAAACGACGGGTACATGTTCCCCATCCAGAAGATGGAAGCGGAAGGCCGCGTTTACAAGCGTCCTCTGGCTCACACTCTGATGGAGACCACCCCCGACGATATCGCGCTGCTGCAGCAGGCTATCGCGCAGATCGTAATCCAGAACTCCTGGAAGATGGCGTACGCCAAGGATGAAGCGGAATTCAACAGCCTTTGGGATGATATGAAGACCCAGGCGGAAGCTCTGGATGTCCAGGAAGTTATTGACTGGGCCACCGATGCCTGGAATAAAGGAATGGAAATCGCAAAGCAGTACGTAGATTAATAGAAAAGTTGTAAGCAGCTGCGGTGTAGCCCCTTCAAAGGGCTGCACCGTTTTTTTATCCAGCTAACATTTGGGCTCCGCGCCGCCGGGATATGGAATCGGAAATTCCCGGATCCCCCCTGAGTAGGGGGCAATATCGTATTGCTGATAGTAGATGGTGAATCCGCCGGGGATACAGTAAAAGTTTTCCGCCCGAAAGGTATGGACCATGTTGGTGAGGGGATCTTCAAAATACTGTTCGGGTTCTTTTTTGATCTGACTAGATCAAAAAAGGAAATCAATTCAGGAGAAACAGTCTTGCGACACGGGCCAAAATGCGCTATACTGAGTAAATAGGCAAAGGAGGATCAGAGATGAGTACGTTACACTATCAGGGACAACCTGTCGAGGTATTTGACTGCCATGTCCATACAGATAAAGCGGCTCTCGACCCAGGGGAACTCTGCCGCATGTCCAAGGAGGGCAGCGTAAAGAATTTGATTGTTATGTCCATTGCGCCCTCGTGCTTTTCCATCTGGAAGGACCGGCCCTACAGCAATGAGGAGCGATTAGAACTTGTGCTGCGCCAGTGCCAGGACATGCCAATGCTGCATCCGGTGTATTGGATCGACCCGACGGAGGAGGATGCCCCGCGCCAGGTAGAGCTGGCGGCAGCCGCCGGAATTGTTGGATTCAAGGTTATCTGTGGGAATCATTATCCGGGTGATCCCAGGGCGATGAAGACATACGAGCGGATGGCCGAGGTTCATAAATCCGTTCTATTTCATTCCGGCATTTTGTGGGATGGCAAAAGTTCGTCCCGCTATAATCGGCCTTCCGAGTTCGAGGATTTACTCCCCATCGAGGGGCTGACCTTTGCGCTTGCCCATATATCCTGGCCCTGGACGGATGAATGCATCGCTGTCTTCGGAAAATATGAGGACGCTCATCGCCATTATGGGGACAAGTGTGCGCGGATGTACGTGGATATCACGCCGGGGACGCCGCCTCTATACCGAAAAGAAGCGCTATACCGGCTATTTAAGACAGGATATCAGGTGGAGGATTCTATATTATTTGGAAGCGATAGCTTTCTGGACGGATATGATGCGGCGTCGGTAGAAAGGCAGGTTTCTGTTGACCTCGGGCATTTCGCTGACATGGAATTGCCGTTTCGCGCTGTGGATAAGGTATTCCAGGGAAATGTGAAAAATTTTTATGGGATTGGATAAGCCGGTAGGAAATGGCCTGCGAAAAAATGAAAACGGGATGGAGCTGATGTAATGGAAACCGTATCGTTCTATGAAACGCCATTGGGCGGAATGGGGATCGCAGATGACGGGAGAGCGGTGACGCGAGTCTTTTTTTCAAGCCAAAAGGAGGGAGGGGCGGAGTCGGCGCTTGCCAGAAATACCTATGGTCAGCTTATGGAATATTTTGAAGGGAAACGGAGAGATTTTGCCATTCCCCTCGATCCAAAGGGCACGGCTTTTCAGCTCCGGGTGTGGAAGGCGCTGAGTGAGATTCCCTATGGGGAGACACGCAGCT
This sequence comes from uncultured Eubacteriales bacterium, assembly GCA_959029275.1. GTDB lineage: Bacteria > Bacillota > Clostridia > Lachnospirales > Bianqueaceae > Bianquea. Next base: position 3,792 of record CAUFVC010000027.1, read on the forward strand.
ATAAGCAGATCGCGGAGCAGATTGGCCATCCGAAAGCCTGCCGGGCCGTGGGGATGGCGAACAACCGGAATCCGATTGCAATTCTCATTCCGTGCCACCGCGTCATCGGAAGCAATGGGACGCTGGTGGGCTATGGGGGTGGGTTGTCTGTCAAAGAACGCCTTTTACAGCTCGAGGCAGGGGACAGGCCCCAGGGCGAAGCATGAAGAAAAAACGAAGCAGGCAGCGGCTGTATTTCAGCCGTATGTATTATCTCAGTCTTGCGGTATTTTGTGTCATCATCTTTATATTTGCCGGGCTTGCCTCGTATTACTCGTATAAATTTGAGATGAACCGAATCTTGCTGGCAAATAAGCAGGTGCTCGAAAAAGTTTCGGATCACTATGAGGCGAAACAAAAGAATTTCTGGTCAAACTACATCCCCGTTTTAGCCAACGCAGAATACATCAAGTACTTTGAAGAATTTTATTCTCCGCAAAATAACAAGGAAAACGCCTTAGCGGATCCCACTTTGCGGAAGAATCTATCGTCGGCGCTGAGCACTATCGTAAAGGAGGATGGCGATATCGCCTATATTCTCCTGAGGCGGAGGGAGGACAGCGATGTAGGATATTTATATATACCGGCGGACCAGAATTTTCAGAGAGTAGGGAGTGAATTCCCCTATATGAGCCAGCTACAATCGGAGGAGACAATACGGCGCATTTTTCCCGCGGCCTTCATTGAGATCAACCGATCGGCCATCCGCGTCTACGCCATCGCGGGCGGCGTGCCCATCTACTACGAGAGCCAGTCGGCGGGCGACATGCTGATCTGCTATAGCGCTGACACTCTGGACGCCATTTATCAGGATTCGACAGCCAGTATGAAGTCGCCGCCTGAGATTTGCATTGCCACAACAGCCGGTGATATCATCTACGACTCATCTAATCGCCAGAGCAATCTCAATATTCCCAAGCGCGCGGAGGGAGGAATTGTAAATCTGAACGGCAAAAGGTACTATACCCAGAGCATTGTCAGCGCGGAGAGGGGATACTCTGTCACCTATCTGACTCCCTGGGCTGGCATCTTTCGCGCGGCCCATCAAAATACCCCGGTCATCATGGGGATCGCCATCGCGGTGACGTTAATGCTAGCCATCTCCTACAAAATTTCAAACAACTCGATTTTGAAGAGGGTCAAACTGATACGCAGCGGACTGGAAGTCATAGGGCAAAATAATCTCGACTATCAGATTCCCATGGAGGATTCAAGCGATGAGTTCGGCGCCATCACCCGGTCCATCAACGCTATGTCACGCCAGCTTGCGGAGACGGTGGATAAGCTGTACATCTATCAGCTTAAGCAGAAGACGGCGGAATTAAGCGAATTGCAGGCAAAATTTAATCCCCATTTTCTATACAACACCTTGGATGTCATCTGCGCCCACGCTTACGAAAATAATGATCCGGATGTGGCGGAGATGCTGGTATTGCTGTCCAGGATCTTCCGAAGTTTCATCAACAATAAGTCCTTCATCACCATTCAGGAGGAAATCACGTTCTGCAATATGTATCTAGAGCTCTTTCGGATGCGGTATAAAGAGAATATGAGTATCGAGTTCAGCGTAAAAAAGGACGTGATGGCATACGGGATCATCCGCAATCTGTTGCAGCCTTTAATTGAGAATTATTTTGTGCATGGCTTCAAACCCCAGGAGGAGGACAACTGGATCTTAATCTCAGCGGCGCTGCAAGGCCCCGAACACATTGTCCTGAGCGTTTCGGACAATGGCTTCGGCATGTCGCCGGATCGGATGCAAAGCCTCCAGGAGATGCTCGAAGGAGCGGAGGATGGGGCGACAGAGAGCTACGGGCTTCGAAACCTCCATGACCGGGTGAGAATCTTTTACGGGCCTGGCTGCGGCTTTCACATTGAAGGAAACGAACAGGGCGGCGTGACTGCCTCCATCACCATCCGCAGGATGACCTGCCAGGAGCACGAGGATAATATATCCTGAGGGGCCAATCTTAGGATTGTTTATTTAACTGCCGGTATTTGGAAGGGGTCATGCCATAGGACTTTTTAAAGCACTGATTAAAATAATTTGCGTCGGAAAATCCGACTTTTGACGCGATGGCGGCGATGGTTAGCCCTGTGGAGAGCAAAAGCTGCTCCGCCTGTTTGACGCGGTACAGATTCACATACTCAAAGAAATAAAGCTGAGTTTCATGCTTGAAGAGATAGCCTAGATAGGCGGCATTCACGCTGAAGATCTGCGAGATCTGCTTTAGCGATAGGGGAGATGCATAGTGGGCCCCGATATATTGCAGGGTCCGCCTTATGATGGGGCTATAATTCTGTTGTTTTTTCGTCAGATACCCTCGCGCGCGCTTTAAAATATCAATGAGCTGTTGGCGCAGCTCCGTCCGCGTCGTGGAGGACTCCACGTTGGAAAAGCTTTCTTCGATAAAGGGGCCGATTTCATCGGTGGTAGGCAGCTCCTTCTCAAGATAGCGGGAAACATTTAAAAGGACTTCGGATATCAGCGCTTTTCCGGCATACAGCAGGCTTCCCGTGTGCTGCAAAAGGTCATCCAGGAGCGCGGGTAGCATGGCGTCCGCCTCTTCGTCGGATGGGGCAGTTAAATAGGGGGACAGCTCGATCACAGGGATTTGAGTGGCGGGCTCATCGCCGGTCACGATGACTTGATCCGGGGCAAATAACATGGAGGATTGGGCGATTCGGTCCGCGCGTTTAAAGCTCACGGGGAGATCGGAGTTCTGGCTGACCACGGAGCCAATGGCAATAAACACGGAAGGCGGGGCGTTGACGGGAAAAAGGGAAAATAAGAGTTTCTGTAAAGTTTCGACGCAGATATCCTGATCCCCTAGAATAAAGATGTGATGATTTGGGAGCTCCGTCATCTCATAGACTTCCTCAAAAGATTCTCTCAACAGCGCGGCGATCTTTTGTGTGGCCTTGGAGGCGGAGGGACTTCTGTTTAGAGGCTTCACAATCAGTGTACAATAGTGGTGACAGAATACGTTGATGTCGGCCATTTTAGCGTGTTCGCTCAGCTCATAGCCGGAGAGCTCACCGTAAAGCCACCGGCCTAGAACGTTATGGCGGTACGTCTCAGAATCAGGGATCGCTCCGCTCGCCGTCGCGGAGGATTGTTGGCTTCGCGTCAGATTTTCTAAGGAGGTGGTCAGGGATGAGGAGAGTTCCGCATTGTTAATCGGCTTAAGCAGATAGTTGTCGGCTCCAAGGCGAAGGGCGTCCCGGACGTAGGCAAAGTCGTCGAACGCGGTGAGCAGAATACAGCGGATTCGGCTATAAAGATTGCGGACATTGCGGAGAAGCGTGATGCCATCCATGCCGGGCATCTTGATGTCCGTGATCAGGATGTCGTAAGGGTGAGCGGCCAACAGGTCCAGCGCCTGGAAACCAGAAACAGCTGTATCAACACGTTCAAATCCAAATTCCTCCCAGGCAATGGAATGGGACAGCTTATCCAGGACAGCTGTCTCATCATCCACTAATAATATGCTGTACATAAAGGAACCTCCTTTTCCGCATTCATTTGGCGATATTCACAATAAATGGTAACATATTTGAACAAAATTGTCAATAACGCTTCTATATTTGAAACCCCATGGGCCAGATGCAATACAAGTGCGGCGTAAGGTTAATCTTGCTTCAGTTTGAAAATCTTGCTTGAAAGAAGAAAACCATTTCCATTCAAAACTAGCTATGGTATAATAGACACGAACGCTATGAATATCTAATGGAGAGCGATAAGATGGACACATCGTTGGTATTTGCCGGCGACATCTGTTTCCACAACTGTGAGAAACAGAGTGTCGATGAGGAGTATGGCCGCCGGGTTTTAGCGGGGGTTATGCCGGTTCTAGAGAGAGCCGATTACCGCCTGGCCAACCTGGAAAATCCGCTGGTGGAGACGCCAACGCCCATTGCGAAAAGCGGGCCTCCTCTATATGGACTCCCAAAGAATGTGGGATTTTTGAAAGCGGCGAAGGTGGATTGCGCCATCCTAGCCAACAATCACATTGGAGATCAGGGAGACCAGGCAGTGCTGGAGACTTGTGTACTGCTTAAAAGAGAAGGGATCGAGTACGCAGGCGCAGACGAGGAGGAGGCATACCGCGCTTGGCACTGTGAAAAGGCGGGAACTCGAATATCGGTTATTTGCGTGGCGGAGAATGAATTTGGCATTGCTGGACGCAACAGACCCGGGGCAGCCGGTATCCAGATGGGGTTGCTCCGAGAGCGCATTGTGGAGGAGAAAGGGCGGTCTCACTTTGTGGTCGCAGTTGTCCACGGAGGAAATGAGAATAATCCGTTTCCGTCGCCGGGCGTCCAGGAGCGATACCGGCTGTTGGCGGACTTTGGCGCGGATGCCGTCGTGGGTATGCACCCCCACTGCCCGCAGGGGTATGAGTTTTACCGCGGAACTCCCATTGTGTACAGCGTGGGTAACTTTTATTTCTATAGCAGACAGAAGCGCGAGAAGGATTCTCCCTGGTATTATGGATACATACCGGAGCTAACATTCCAGAAGGATCAGCCGGTGTCCCTTCAGATCCATCCCTACCGCATGACCCAGGACGGAGCGGCGATTTTGCCGTTGGATGGGGACGAGAGAACGGCGTTTCTGGGGTATATCCAGGCGATATCCGAGCCTATAGCGGACAGGCAGAAGTTGGAGTGGTATTTTAAAGGGTGGTGTATGGAGACGGGCCCGGTATACGCCAGTATGCTGCTCTTTGACCCCAGTTACCTCACGAACCCGGCCAGCTGCCGCGAATCCCAGTTCTTGAATCTATGCAACAACTTTACCTGCGAGGCGCACAATGAGCTGCTGGAGACGCTGATGAAGATAATCGCAAGGGGAGAGGTGGATGAGGCGAAGGATATTTTGTGTCACGTCAGAAAATTTATGCATATTCCGTCAGGAGGACAGATGAATGAGTCACGTATTAAATGAAAAAATTAAGTTCAGAAAGTTGCCGGATCTGTTAACTCTATCCGATGGGTCGAAGGTTGCGTCGCTAGAAGACTGGGAGCGGCGGCGCGGGGAGATCCGAGAGATTCTTTTGCGGGAAGAGTATGGGTTTATGCCCGAGGCGCCCGACGAGGTCAGAGCCGTGACAAAGGAGACGGATGAGGGCGCTTTTGCCAACAAGGGCGTGTGGACGAAGTTGCAGATTTGTTTTGACACGCCAAAGGGAGAATTTTCATTTCCTGTGGATCTGGTCGTGCCCAAGGCGGTGAAGAAACCTCCGGTCTTTCTTCATATCGCGTTTCGGCCGGATGTCCCAGACAGCTATCTGCCCATGGAAGAGCTGCTGGATCAGGGTTTTGCGGTGGCCAATTTTTGTTACAATGACGTGACGGCCGACACCTTGGATGAGAGTGGACTGGCCTCCATGTATGACCGGGATCCCCTGTATGGATGGGGCAAAATCGGCATGTGGGCATGGGCCGCCAGCCGGGTCATGGACTACCTTGTGACCCTTGACACTGTGGATTCCTCCAGAGTGGCGGTGGTGGGACACTCCCGTCTTGGAAAAACCGCACTGCTCTGCGGAGCCATGGACGAGCGCTTTAGCATGGTCATCTCCAATGAATCTGGCTGCGGTGGCGCGGCGCTGAATCGGTGGAAAGGCGGAGAGCGGATCAAGGATCTAGAGCAGGTAGTTCCCTATTGGTTCTGTGGACAGTTCCAGAATCACGTGGATGGGGAGAATGAAATGTCCTTTGACCAGCATTTTCTTCTGGCATTGTCGGCGCCGAGAGCTCTTTACATCGCATCGGCTCAGTTGGATGATTGGGCGGACCCGCTGTCGGAATTCCTCAGCGCGTATGTCGTATCGCCGGTGTATGCGCTGTATGGCAAGCCGGGCCTTGTCACAAAAGACGAGTTGCCGCCGCTGGACCAGCCGTTGCAGGAGGGAACAGTGGGCTATCATATGCGGAGCGGAAGCCATTTCTTCAGCCGGACGGATTGGCTTCAATATATGCAGTATCGGAAAGCGCATAACGTGTAAGAGGAAAAGGAATGATAGGGTCAAATGCCGCTAGCGCGGCGGGATGGAGAAGACAATGATTCAAGTTGGAGTTGCCGACTACGGAATGAACATGTGGGACGGCGCGTTGTATGATTATGAATTGAGACAGATGGATCTGAAAACCATCGGATTCAATGGAATCGAGCGGCTGGAAGCACAGTCAGCTTCCGACGCGGTTCACATGGCGGCGAGAATCCACGCTATGGGGATGGATTTTGCCACATGCCGCGGCGCCACGCCGGAAACCGCGATTCAATGGACTGCCGCTTTTGGGAAGAAATACGTCTGGACCAGCCCGACAGACAAAGGCAAGGATTTTGACACCTTCTGCCGGCAGGTCAACAGGCAGGTTGAAGTGTGCAAGCGGTGGAATCTTAAGGTAGGGCTCCACAATCACCTGGGCACTCAGGTCGAGACCCAGGAGCAGCTGCTTGCCTTCCTGGAAGCGTGCCCGGATGGGGGCTGGATCTGGAATACGGGCATTTTGGCCGTGGGGGGGGCGGGGGCCCTCCTTTCAATGCCGGACAATTACTTTGCCGGCCTGGTGGCCGCCCATTTAAAGGAGTGGTGAACAACGACCCGGGAGCAGGAGTTTTGGTATGAGAGGGGGTATTTCTGCGAACTGGGAGGCGGAAATATTCCCATAGAAAATGAGCAGGTTGTGAAAACCCTCGTGAAAAAAGGGTATGAGGGCTGGGTATTCGTCGAGCACGATACGCACCTGCGCGATCCCCTTGAAGATTTGGCTGTAAGCCGAGAATTTTTGAGAAGAGCTGGAATTTAGGGAGGAGTCACCATGAGCACACCCATTCGCTTAGGACTGGTCGGGGCGGGACGCGCTGGCTGGGGAATGCATTGCAAAGAATTGGAAAGCCGAAAGGATAAGTTTGTCTTTGTGGCGGCCTGTGACATATTGGAGGAGCGCCGCGAGAAGATGGCAAAACAGTACGGATGTAAAGTCTATGAGAGGATCGAGGATCTCATTGCGGATCCGGAAGTGGAGATTGTGGATATCGCAACCCGTTCCTGCGATCATTTTGCCCACGCGAAGATGGCGCTGGAAGCTGGAAAGGATGTCTGGCTGGAGAAACCCATGTGCGAGACCTATGAGCAGGCTTGTATCCTCAAGGAATTGTCCTCCAAGCCGGGAGGGCCGAGACTGTTCGTGCGGTATAACCGCCGGTTTGAAGAGGATTTCATGGAGATCCAGAGGATCATGGCCTCCGGAATCCTGGGGGATGTATTTGAAGTCCATATTACCCGCAATTCTTACAGCCGCCGGGACGACTGGCAGACCCTTCGCCAATTTGGCGGCGGGCAAATGCTCAACTGGGGTCCCCACCTCATCGATCAATCCCTCTGTCTCCTTGAGAGTCCCGTTAAAGAGATGCGCAGCGACCTGAAGCACACGGTGGCGGCCGGGGACTGCGAGGATCATCTGACCATTCAATTTCTGGGGGAGAATGGGCGCACGGTGCTGATGCAGATCAGCGGCGGTGTGGCGCTTCCCTGTCCGGAATACTCCGTCTATGGCACCAAGGGCAGCCTAGAGATATGGAACAAGGAGATGAAGCTCAAGTACTTGGATCCGTCGGTGGCATTGCCGGATCCGGTTGCCGATCCGGGTACGCCGGGGGACAGCTTTGGAGCCAGCGGGACATTCAGCAGCGCCGTAGAGCTCAAATGGGTGGAGGAGACACGGGAGGCGCATCCCGGTACGCCCACCGTCATATGGGATTATCTGTACGAGGCATATCGGGAGGGGAAACCCTTCCCCATCAGCACCGATGAGGCGATCCGGGTCATCAAGGTTATCAGCGATGCCAAAAAGGGGACGCCCTTTGAAAAACCCTCCTACGAACTGAACTAGACAGCGAAGCAGGACAAAGCCGGCCTTCCGCAGCGCAGCGGACAGAGACCGGCTTTTTTATCCCCTATATTCGAAAAGATTGCGCAATTGAGAGCGAAAATTTCGTTGACGGCAAAATGGATCCGTGATACCATGGGAGTTAAGAACAGTATGGGGGAGGGAGGAAGATGGCGAATCCAACACTGCGAAAAATCAGCGAAAGGGCTGGCGTATCCCCCTCGACAGTCTCCAAAGTGTTGAGCGGCAGCCGGGAGATCAGCCAGTATACATCGGAAAAAGTGCTTACAATTGCGCAGGAGCTGGGATATCTGGCAGCCAGGAGTGAGAAACGGCGCGGGCTGTGCCGGGAGCCCATTGTCGTCGGAGTCATCTGTCCGGAGCTTGTGAGCGCATACTACGCGAGGATCATTCAGACGCTGGGGGAGGTGATCGAAGAGGCCGGGGGGATCATGACGGTAGCGGTCAGTCTCTTTGACTCAGAGAGAGAACAGCGGCAAGTCCAGTACTGTGTCCAACAACAATGTGTGGATGGCCTTATTATTGTTGGGCATACGGAGACAGATAGCCGCCACTATCAATATTTGCAGATTCCCACCGTGTATCTGGGGACGCCAAAGAACTGTACTTACTGCGATGTTGTTGAGTTAGGATTTCAGGAGGCTATCGAGCACGCCATCGCGCATCTAGAGGCGCTGGGGCATCGCAGCATAGCGTTCCTCGGGGAACGGCACACGGCAGATAAAGAGGCGTTCTTTGAAAGGGCGATGCACAAGCACGGCTTGCCCGTGGATCCACAAGCCATCGTCGTCAGC
>CAUFVC010000028.1:0-12412 GCA_959029275.1 uncultured Eubacteriales bacterium
TCCAGGGATAGCTGGAGTGTGTTGCCTTCCACCGGCGCAACTTTTTGCTCTCCCACGCCCTCCACCTCGCGCCCCTTTGCGTCGGTGAGCGTTTGAATCTGTCCGTCGATCCCCTGCAAATACTGATCGTATTTGACTTCCAGTCCGATGATTCCCTGGCTGTCAGAGCCGACGAATCCTATGGTCTGCGCCGCTAAACTGCCATATGGGTAGTAGCGCTGAAAATTTTCGTCTATCATGACGCCCGGCATTTCATACGCGCGAATCCGGTTGGCTGTCTCCGTGTCAACTTTATCTTGAATAACTTGCAGCGCCACCCGCTTCTGCACTTTTTCCAACACCTCATCGTAATTCAGCCCTAGCTCCTGGGCTAGTATCCTGGCCGTGCCCTCGGCATCGTCGATCTGATTGTGAATGACGCTGATCCGATTGATGGACGCGCTGGTGGCCAACACCACGCCGTTGGCATCCACGATGTCGCCTCGCTTGGCCTCCAGCGTGCGCTCCCTGTTATGAAGTTTATCCGCTTTATCCTGTAGATAATCGCCTCGCTTGATTTGTATGTATCCGATTCTGAAAAATAGCCCAACGATGATGGCAAGCAAAACCCCCATCATAACTAAAAGCCGGACCTTAGAACTCTTCGGCACGCGGTCCAATTCCAATGTAAACACCCGCCTATCCTATTTCGGTCTTTACTATTGTATTGTTCAATCGCGTAGGATATTCCATGCCCGGCCTTTCTTTACTCTTCTGTATTCGGATAGATATTCATATAGGGAAGGATTTTTTTCATCATCTTACCGGCGCACTCTGCCGCCTGTTTGCTGGCGGTATTGTCCGACTCATCCAGAATGACCAGGAGCACGATCTCCGGGTCATCTACGGGCGCGAACCCGATAAAGGAAGCAATGTATTTCTTCTCCTCGTACACGCCCTTCTGCGCGGTACCGGTCTTACCGCCGATTTCGTACCCGGCGATGGCGGCGGCTTCCCCGCTGCCATCCTCGACAACATCCTTCAGATACTCTTTCATTTTGCTGGAGGTTTCCTTGGAGATGGGGTAGCGGACAACGGTTTTGTCGTTCTGCAAGATGAGGTTGCCCGACGGATCTGTCACCTGCTTCACCACGTAGGGTTGCAGCAGCTCTCCCCCGTTGATAACCGCTGAGAAAGCGGTGATAAGCTGGATCGGAGTCACGTTAAAGCCCTGTCCATAGGAGGTGGTGGCCAGCTCCACCGGCCCCATGGTGTCCTCTGTGTAAATGATTCCGGCAGCCTCTCCAATCAGATCAATACCGGTATACTGTCCGATGCCAAAGGCGTCCTGATATTTCAGATATGCCGTCTTTCCAAGCTTCTCGCTGATCTGTGTCATGCCGACATTGCAGGAATTCTTGATAATTTCACGGATCGTCTCCACACCGTGAACCTTTGAGTAGGCGCAATGGATGGTCCGATCATAAAAGGACATGGAGCCATTGCAGACAAAGCTGGTGCCGGTTCCGATGGACGCTTCCTCAAGCGCCATGGACGCAAAGATTGGCTTATAGGTTGATCCCGGCTGATACCCGTCGTTGACGGCAAAATTTTTCCAGATCTCCTGATAGTACTCCTCCGCAGTCGGGTCCGGATAATATGAGGTGTATTTGTCGGTGATGCCGATAACCTCCTGGCTATTGTTTAGATTAAAACTTGGATAGTTCACTAACCCCAGAATCTCGCCGGTTTTCGGATTCATGGCCACGGCGCTGGCGTGCAGACAGTTCAACTCCAACATAGTCTCCAACAGCGTTTCTTCCATATAATACTGGATGGTTTCATCCAAGGTCAGCGTAAGGTTGGCCCCGTCCTGGGCGGCGATGTATTCCTCCACATAGCTTCCATCTTCGCTGGAAACGACCATCTGCCGGCCGGGCGTCCCCACCATGTATTCGTTGTAGACCTGCTCCACCCCATAATTTCCATTGAAGCCCAGCACGTGGGCGGCTAATGAATTATTGGGATAGCTCCGCTGTTCCTCATCTTCAAACCAATAGCCCACCGCCTTGCCATCGCTGATCGCCTTCTCCAATTTTTCTTTGACGGCCGCGGAGATCTTTCTTCCCTCCGGAAGACGCTTATACCGGCTATTGGCATACTCTTCCGTCAAATACTGGGTGACCGCTTCCTCCTCGATCTCCAGGATGGTGCTAAGCGCTTCCACCGTGGCGTTCATCTTTTCCTCGCCCGCCTCCCGAATGATCTTGCTGTCGAGAATGACGTTATATACCCGCGTACTTTCCGCTAGAACGTTTCCATTCCGATCCAGAATGCTTCCCCGCATGGCGGAGATAACGGAATCGCTCTGCGCTACCCGGTGCTGCTTCACTTTCTGGCTGTATTCTTCGCCGTGTACGGTCTTAATGTATCCGACTCGCAAAAAAAGGCCGCCGAAGATTCCGGCAAATACAAACAGAATCAACAAAAGGCGGCCAAGCTTATTCGCTTTCTTCACAGACTTGCGGTTTGTACTTGTCTGTCGTTCTTTCATTCTAATCTCCATTCCGGAGCGTTCGCGCAGGGGCGAATTTTGCCATGAGAGCTATCTGTGACGCTCCGGCACAAATAGCCGCCTGAGATTAAGTGACCCAGCGTATTCCCCCTGACATACCAGCGACAAGGCCTACCCAAACCAATGGAACGTAACTCTGGATGAGGATTCCTTCTCCACGTCTCCCACCTGATTCGTATAGCTCTTGCCCTCCAATGGCAGATAGACCGTACTCTGCTTGTCCGCTGGCACCATTCCCAGCTCATCGACAGCATATTGGTACAGCTCCTCCAGCGTCATACCCGTCTGGTTCTCTTCGCGCATGATGACCGTATCCTGCTGCGTCTGCTCGAGATCCGATTGCAGCGCTTGAATCTGGGCTTTCCGGTTGAACACCTGGGTATACATCACGGCAATGCTCAGAGTTCCCACCATGACCAGACCTGCCATAATGAAAAAATTAATCTTGCTTCGAACGCGAACGGGATCCTGCTTCTGCCTCGGCCGTCTCTTAGGCTGTGGATTTCTGGCCGGTTTTGTCTTGGGCGCGCGGGGGGCAATCTGCGGTTCTTCCTCCGGCTCCGGCACCTGCGCCAGATTCCCTTGACTGTAGGGCGCCTGACTCTCTATCGGTTCTTCAAAATAATCATAGACCTCTTCTTCGTACAATTCCCTCGGCATGGCGATCCCTCCTCGTTCCTTTACCAGCTTACAATGTAAATACACTATCTATCTCTTCTCCCCAATGCGCAGCTTTGCGCTTCGCGCTCTTGGGTTTTCCTCGACCTCCTCATCCGATGGGATGATAGGCTTCGTCGTAATCAGCTTCAGCTTGGGTTTCTTTCCGCAGACGCAGATAGGAAATTCTTTTGGACATGTACACGGATCCGCCAGCGCTTTATATGTCTGCTTTACGATCCGGTCCTCCAGAGAATGAAACGTAATGATGCAGATTCTCCCACCTGGGGCCAAGAAATCCACCATATCCCGGATGGACTGCTCTAAAATCTCCAGCTCCCCATTCACCTCAATGCGCAAGGCCTGAAATGTTCTCTTGGCCGGGTGCGGCCCGTCGGCTCTGGCGCCCTTGGGGACGGCCTTCTTGATGATTCCAACCAGCTGGCCTGTTGAGCGGATCGGTTCCCGGAGTCTACTCTGCACAATGAACTGGCTGATCCGCCGCGCCCATCGCTCTTCCCCATAGTCCCAGATCACTCTGGCCAACTCTTCTTCCGAGTAGGTGTTCACAATCTGCTCCGCCGTCTTCCCGCACCGCTGATCCATCCGCATGTCCAGCGGCGCGTCCTGCATGTAAGAAAAACCTCTGCTTCCCTCATCCAACTGGCGGGAGGATACTCCCAGATCCAATAGGATTCCGTTTACCTGTATGATTTGGAGATCGCTCATGATATGGCGGAAATTTGAAAAATTATCCCGTACCAATGTCACCAGATTTCCAAAGGGCGCAAGGCGCTCCCTGGCATTCTGGATTGCCTCCTCATCCTGATCGATCCCAATGAGGCGGCCTTCCCCGTTTAAAAGGCCGCAGATCACACTGGCGTGTCCGGCGCCACCTAGTGTCCCGTCCACATAGACGCCGGAGCTGTTAATGTTAAGCCCTTGAATGCTCTCCTCCCGCAAGACGGATATATGCTTGTATTCCACGATTCTCACCCTCGTTTTTCTCTATAGCCATTCGGAGGGGTCTTCCCCGATTCGATTAGATCCCCAGTTCTCCTAAGCTCTCGGCCAGTTTATCCATCTCAAGGGTATCCGATGCATTGTAGGCTTCCCATTTCTCCAAGTCCCATATCTCAATATGGGTGTCAACTCCCACGAGAACAACCTCACGATTGATGCAGGCATGTTCCCGCAGCTCCGTCGTCAAAAGAACCCGCCCTTGTTTGTCTACGGCGGTATCCTGGACGCTGGAGAAAAAATAGCGGTTCATAAAGCGCGCTTCCTTGCTGCTGTTGGACAGCTTATGGAGCTTTTGGCTCAGTTCGTTAAATTCGCTCTGTGGATAGACGAAAAGACACCTCTCCTCTTCTTTGTTCCAAAGGTCTTTGGTTATGAAGAAAGATGCGCCCAACTGTTCCCGATATTTGGCCGGCATGATCAGTCGGCCCTTCTCATCGATGGTATGATGAAACTCACCATAAAACATTCGTCTATCACCACCTTGTCTCCCTGATCCTCCACTTTGTCCCACTTGCCTCCATTATAATATATCTGTCCTCCAAATTCAAGGTTTTTTTTGCAGAAATAGAAAAAAGAATCTCGCGGTGCAAAATTCCCAAGAAAAGGAATCGGGTGTCAAAGCGCCTTTTGACACCCGGTTCCTTTTCTTGGGATAAAAAAAGAACCCCCTTGATGGGATTCTCTGTCAACTTGCCACGTCTATACTGTTGTGTAGCTCATACCATTTGACAATCAGCGCGTCAAGCTCTTGGCTTTTTCGCACGATTTCCTCTGTGTTTCCCCGTGACATGTACATCTGTGTCAATTCTTCTCTCTCTCTCATGATCTCCTGCTGTAGTACTTTTTTTTCATTCATCATTGGTCACCTCTTACCTGTGCGAAAATCCAGTCTAAAACAGCCGTATTCTATTTTAAACCATATCGCAAAAAAATTCAACTCTTTTTGCCACTTTTCTTCTAAATAAGTCAATCTTTTACATTTTCGGATGAGTGATCCAGTTCCGCGGGCGTGATTTCCTCAGAGTTGACAGTTGATTCGACGTTCTCCCCTGTATCCTGCTGTCTACTTTGCTCGAATCCCGGTGCAAAGTGGACATCTTTCATCGCATTCTCCTGCTTTTGTAACCTATAAGGCCGGTACTTGCCATACAGCAGAGCGATGCCGCCAATCACCAGAAGCAGCGAGAGCAACTGTGAGACGGGAATCTGTGTGTTCCAAAGGAGCAGCTGATCCGTCCTGAGCCCCTCGATCCAAACCCGGCCCAGCCCATATCCGATGAGATAAATGCTGAATATCTGACCCCCGAATTTTCGTTTCTTCCACACGAGCAGCATGATGGCGAATACAACCAGACACCAGACCGACTCATATAAAAAGGTGGGATGAACCTGGATATACGTCGTTCCCCCAACCTCGACCGCCTTTTGCAGCAGTTCCTGGGTTGTATAGGCCGCTGTCTCCACATTCAAGCGCATGGCGAACAGCCCATCGCTGAATCCGCCAAATGCCTCCTGGTTGAAAAAATTCCCCCATCGCCCAATGGCCTGTCCCAGTATAAGCCCTGGCACTGCCGTATCCGCCAGCAGCCAAAAGTCATATTTCTTTTTCTTGCAGAATACGACGGCCGTGGCCACAGCCCCGATAACGCCGCCAAAAATCGCGAGGCCGCCGTTTCGAAGATTGAAAATCTGCAAAAGATTGTCTTTGTATTGATCCCACGAAAAAATGACATAGTAGAGGCGGGCCCCGATGATAGCAAAAATTAGGGCGAAAATCAGGAAATCTAAATACATCTCCGGATTCTGCTTTGTTTTCTTCGCAATGCCGGCGGCCACCAAGTATCCCGCGATAACCCCTATGGCGATGATGATCCCATACCAGGCAATCTCCAATCCAAAAATGGAGAAGGCCGATTTGCTTAGATGTGAAATTTTAATTCCTAGATTGGGAAACCATATATCTGGCATACCAAATCCTTCCTCTCTGAGTCAATGTTTTGTTTTGCGCATGTGGCTTGAAATTTTTCCAAAATATGATACAATAAGATTCGTTATTCTAAGTATACATCAATTATAAGGATTTGCAAATACTTTTTTCAAATTCAGGGCACGGAGGATCATATGAAATTAGGTATCGAGGGAACTTGACCTGTTTTCATATCTCCATAAAAGCCGATAATTGCCCATAAAAGCCTGATAACAAGCGGTTTTCTGAGAACCTTCAAATTTTATATCTTCATACGCTTCTATGTAGTTCCATACGAAAATGGCGTAAAAATGGCGTAGAAGAAAATCTATCAAAACTACACAAGGGCATACTACTACCAAATAATTTATACTTATTTCTTCTTTTTACCACGCCTCATATAATCAGCGTTGATATCCTCACTCCAATCGGCGCTGAGTGGCGCGCTTGCTCTGACATTGCAAACCGCTTTCGCAACCGATTCGTAAAGTATGTGGGTTCCTTCGCCATCAGCATTATAGTTTACAGCTCTATCTTTACTAATGCCGTAACGAGCAGCTGTTTCAACAGCATCAATGTTTGCTCCGATGAATAGGAGCTCCCAACCGTATTTTTCTTTCTGGCGCTCGATCATTTTCTTGACTTGTTCACTTGTATAACGGTGGCTTGCGTTTTCCTGCCCGTCCGTTGTGATAACGAACATCGTATGCTCCGGCACATCTTCGGGGCGGGCGTACTTGTGGATGTTACCAATGTGATGAATTGCGCCTCCAATGGCATCAATAAGTGCCGTGCAACCACGGACGGTATAATCACTGTCGGTCATCAGCGGGATATCGTGAAGCTTTACGCGGTCATGGAGGACTTCGCTTTCGTTGTCAAAGAGCACAGTTGAAACGTAGCAACCGCCGTCTTGCTTCTTCTGTTTCTCAATCATAGCGTTGAAGCCGCCGATCGTATCGCTCTCCAAGCCTGCCATAGAGCCGCTCCTGTCCAAAATAAATACGAGTTCAGTAATGTTGTTTTTCATAATAGAAAACCTCTCTTTCATTTGATGTCCTCATTGTACATCAACGAAAGAGAGGTTTGGTCGCTTGGGAAGCGACAATTCAAGCACCCCAATATAATAGTTTTACATCTTTTCAGCTTTGTTATGCAATTCTTCGACATTCATTTGCATAACACCGATTTCTCTAACAACTGTATTTCCAACATTCTGCATACTTGCGTCCCAACCAGATCCACAAACAATTTTCTCTAAATATCTGTCTCCTGACACAGTTTCCAACACCAAATCGAATTCCATGTGAGGCATCAATTCGCTACTGTGCTGTTCATACCAATCATCATACAATTCTTTGCTGTCAATAATTTCTCGTTTAACGTAGATATATAAGGTTCGCTTTTCTCCAACCTTCAGGTTTGTGTTGCCAAATATCATTGCTGGTTTTCTGTTTGTATTATTGTGGGGGGTCATTCACATATATACGTCTAATATCACTTCCGTCACTATTAAGTACTTCCAACTCAACAAGTGTACTATCAGTAACAATGCCACTTCTTGGGTTAAATGTGTACAGCACTTCTATGACCATTCTATCCGTTCTGTCCTTTTGCGGAAACTGCCCATACATATCTTTTGCAAGGTAAATGTTATGTAGATGAGATCCCTCTATATCAACACACGGCTTAATTCTTTTCTTTTCAATATTTAACAATTCTTCATTTAGACTATTGGCCTTCTCTGTTTGTGATATCGCTATATATCCCAAGACAAGAGAGCCGATGAAGGATAATACACCTCCGAAATATCCTAATGCTTCTCCTGCTTCCCACTCTGCTTGTATCCAATACACATCTGTTTTTATTTTAAACAAGATATGTATCACTATAATTGGCAAAAAGGCCAAAAGGAAGCATAGAAACAATGTTGCTTTTTTGTGGTCCGAAATCCATTTTAATATTTTCTTCATTGACTACGCTCCTAACAAACTTTGATCAAAGGCAAACAGAGCTTCATTTATCTCAAAAACATTGTAGTTTCCTTTGTTGATAAAGTATTCGATGATGATATCGAACTTGTTGCTATGCGATAGTGCGAACCCTGCCTTGCGGAGCATATCTTCGGTTTCTGCAAGCGAAAGCTCCAAAGCAATTGCAAACGCGAGTGCAGTAGGTTTGCTCGGCTTGTAATTGACGTCGCTGCGGATTTTCGAGAAAAGCTTGCGGTCAATGTTCGCCTTTTTGTAGCATTCGGCATCGGTCATACCCTTTTCATCAATCTTGCGCAGAAGCATTTGCGAAAAGCTCTCGTCAATCTGCTTTAGCTTCGCATCAAGATCATCCTCCGCAAACATAGCCTCGCAATCGCAAATTTCAAGAAAGTCAACATCTGCTTTCTTCCGTTTTGCGCGGGGAGCCATCGGTGCATTCATCCGTATGCTTTCGCGGCGGTAATCGGTATGCTCGTCCACATAATTATCGTCGATATACTCGGCAATATCGGAGAACAACTTCTCGCTGATTTTGTATGCTGTCTTGTCGAATATAACGATATAGACGGTCATCTCGTTTTCAAGGAGAAAGTCGCTGATCACGTCGATAGCAACCTTTAATGCTTGGTCTTTGGGGTATCCGTACACGCCCGAAGATATAAGTGGAAAAGCCACAGTTTCGCATTGATGCTCTTTCGCAAGAGCCAAAGCCTCGCGGTAGCAGGATTCGAGCAAAGCCTTTTCTCCGTGCTTGCCGTCGTTGTAGATAGGACCGACGGTATGTATTACATACTTTGCTGGCAGAGTATAACCGCCTGTGATCTTCGCTTTGCCCGCCTTGCATCCGCCAAGGGTTCTGCACTCATCGAGCAATCCGGTGCCCGCGGCACGGTGAATTGCACCGTCAACACCTCCACCACCGAGCAACGACTCGTTTGCGGCATTGACAATGGCATCCACCTTCATTTTTGTTATATCGTTTCTTACTATTTCAAGTGGCATTGATACGCCCCCTTAATTCAATTTACATTCTTCATTGAGAACGCTATGTTTATCAGTTATATATTGCGCAATGCTATCATAATCGCAAAATAGCGTTTTCTTATTGATGCCGATCTTGTCTAACTCTTTTAAGATCGTCGCCTTGTTTTTTATGCGAAACTCTATCTTTTGATAATTCAAGTGCTGTTTCGCTAACACTCTGAAGTTATACACAGGCTCGATATAAGTCAAATATCCTTGATATAGGAATAATCCCTGCTGATTTCTGCCACGTTCAAACTTCATAATAGGTTGATATAGCATATTAGGCAAAAAAGTTATTGAGTGGATTGGTTCTGTATATGAGAGTGCTTTTTTGAAAAACACAAACTGCAAAGAAAGATAGAAGTATATTTCTTCATCGCAAGATTCCAAAGAAAACTCTTTGACATCTTCAAATGCATCTCTCAAATATGCAATACATTCCCATACATCGAACTTTTTGCGTTTTAGTTTTTTGTAAAAGATTTGTTCTTTATCATCAAAAGGCGAAGAAAAATAAAAGAGATAACTTCTAATTAACTCAGACAATAACAGTGCAAAAGTATCGGGGTACTCTTTTTTAAACTGCTTAAATAACGGCACAAGTAGATCCAATTCTTTGATTGTATTGGCAAACACACTCTGAATCAAATTTTCGTTAGGGTACTTGTGTATTAAGCTTGTTACATCAATGTGTTCGTCAAATCCTACATAAACCACACCGTCAACATCTTGTTTCCCTTGGCAAGCAAAGTAGAGTGCCGTCAAAGGCGATGTCGATATATCTAAAAGATTAGTTGGAATGCCATGGTGCTGAGCAAAAGCGATAAAGTCAATTTTGTCCTCGCTTAGCTTGTGAGCTGTTTCTTTGTAAAACTCTTCAGTCATCTTCATAAATGGATAAGGCTCTGCAGAATTCCATCTGAACTCATACGGTCTAAGAGCAGAGGATTGTCTTGATGGATAAACATCCCCTTCGCCACGATAATACGAAACATTATCAAGCTTATGTATGTGTCGTATATACTTTGAGAGACTGTCAATTTCTATTATCTTTATCTTCGTTTTTACCATAACAAGCTATCCTTTACTGTTTTTTAAAAACGCCCTTACTTTTTCTGCAGCTTCCTGTTGCATTGCTGATGTAGGGTATATTTCTCTCTCTGGATAATCACTTTGACAATTCCATTCCATCATAAAATGTGCAGGTAGCAACTTATCAATCAACATTTCGTAGATAATCCTATCTGAAAAGCTTGTAGTAGTGGTTACACAATTATAGACGTGTTTGATATGTCTATCACATATCTGCCACAAAGCAATTCCGTGTTTTTCAGCATACAAAGTGGCTCCGCTTTGAAATCCTGAGGTTGAAATAAGAATACCCTTATGCGCCCCTAAACTTTGAACTTTTGCATAAAGTTCAGCGACAATCTCACGCTTGATGCTTTCAGATTTTTTCTTACACTCATGTGGCGTGCTCCCAATGCTGTATATTCTGCAACAACATCAATTTGATAGGTACCATCATCCGCTTTAAGCTTTTGATTGTGCTTAATACTAAAATCCTTAAGACCCTCTCTATCTGCATATGCCTTGAGAGTGTTCAAACAAAAGATTTCAAAATCTGTAGACGATATATTGGCATCCAGTTCTCTATAAGGATTTATATCCATAGCCATATTACTTTCCCCTCTTTTTTGAGCACTTCAATTCAAAATACTCGTTTTCGTAATTAAAGTCTATTCCAGGGAAAGACTTATTTTTAATACTCAAATCTTTACGAATTTCAGCAACAAGCTTGGTTAGATATTCGTGTTCACCGCGTTGTTTGCCGACAGCTTTTTCTTCATATGCGAGCATTGCTTTAACAACTTTTTCACTTGCAACTATGAATATCTTATCCCGATGCAAAGTGTATTCTTTCAGTGCTTTTGTACTTGAATTATATTCTGCGAGATTGTGTACAGATTCAATGTAACGAACATAATGTTCTTCTTTTAGTTTTCTGGTTTGCAGTTTGATGTTATTAACGTTGATAAAAGCGCAACCGATATAGAAAACAATCCTGCTATTATTGCTACAACAATTTCCATATTCATACTCAAATCACATCCTACTGTTTAGTATCTCGAAATACTCATCCAGTCGTTTATCCACATATTCACCGATCAACTCAATCATTGCATCGGCATTGCCATCACGGTAATAAGCATCAAAAGCATCGTAATAACGCTTGCGGTCGGTGAATTTTACGTTGATAGCAGGATAGCCGTTGCGGATCAAGTCAAGATTGAGTATCAGTCTGCCGGTTCTGCCGTTGCCGTCGATAAAGGGATGGATGCCCTCAAATTCAAGATGAAAGCGTGCAATGCGTTCGATGATGTGCATTGTATGCTCCCGTTCTTTGTTTACCGCAAGCAATTCCGTCATTTTCGGCTCGATCAAATAGGGCTGGACGGGTTCTGTATAAGCACCCATAATACGCACGGGAATAGCTCGGTATACGCCCTTATCCTGCGGTCTGTTCACAAGAACGAGAGAGTGGATGTTTTTAATAACGCTCTCGGTCAGGTCGATCTCCTTGGTAGCTATGTCCTGCACGTACATAAAAGCGTCACGATGTCCTACGGCTTCAAGGTGATCCTTCATCGGCTTTTGGTCAATTGTCATACCCTCTAAAACCATTGCCGTTTCCTTAAGCGTAAGGGTGTTGCCTTCAATAGCGTTAGAGTTGTAGGTGAACTCTACCATAAATTCTTCGCGAAGGCGTTCCACCTCGCCCTCTGTCAGAGGACGCATCTTTTGAAGCTGTTCCTTTTTGCCGTCAATGACGGTCAGGAGCGTAGCACGATTGGTACGCCCATCAGCGGGCTTCTCAGCATTTGCAGGAATCATATACAACTTGCCTCGGCGTACCATACCGGGGATTTTGCCTTCCGCACACAAGACGCGAACACGCCGAGGAGAAATGCCCCATTTTGCCGCTGCTTCTGCCACTTTTATATAATCCATAATGAGTTTCCTCCATTAAAATCTTATATCGAGTACCATTATACCACTTTTAAGGAATAATAGCAACGGATTTTTGCAAATTCTTTTGAGATATTATTCCCAAAACAATTTTACGGCATTAATTTTATGTTTTTGGATAAATACTTGCTTTTTGAAACGTTGCTATTTATATTACAGGCG
>CAUFVC010000029.1:0-12309 GCA_959029275.1 uncultured Eubacteriales bacterium
GATTGGAAAACTGGTTTAGATTCTCATCGATAAACCGTTCATAGTGCCCCAGATCCAGATCGGTTTCCGCCCCGTCCTCGGTGACAAAAACTTCGCCGTGCTGATACGGGCTCATGGTGCCCGGGTCCACATTGATATACGGGTCCAGCTTTTGCGCCGCTATCTTCAGCCCGCGCGCCTTCAACAGTCTCCCCAGGGACGCGGCGGTAATCCCTTTTCCCAGGCCGGAGACGACGCCTCCCGTCACAAAGATATATTTTGTCTGTCTGCCTGTCTCGCCAGTACACATACAAATCCCCCTTATCAGATTTCAACCGTACCTTCAAATACCATCTGTGCCTTGCCTGTCATATACACGGTTTCGTCCGTATAGCGCACCTCCAGATCGCCGCCCTTGAGCTTGACGAGGATCTCCCGATCTTTCTGACAATGTCCGCCTAATACGGCCGCAACCGCCGCCGCACAGGCTCCCGTGCCACAGGCCCAGGTTTCCCCGCTGCCCCGCTCCCAGACCCGCATTTTGACAGTATTGTGATCTAGAATCCGAATAAATTCAACGTTTACCCGCTCCGGGAATAGCTCGCAGTTCTCCACCGCACTTCCGATCTTGGCGATATCCAGGCTGTCCAGATCGTCCCAGTAGATAACACAGTGTGGATTTCCCATGGACACGCAGGTGATGGCGTAGCTCTCCCCATTGATGGTTACTTCGCGGTTCACCACCGTATCCCCCTCTAGCAGAACGGGAAGGGATGCGGGGCTCAGCCCGGCGGGCCCCATGTCCACCGTCGCGCTGTCCACCAGGCCGTTTTGCAGGTATAACTTCAAGGTTTTCACGCCGCTCAGGGTTTCAATCCGCATGACTTCCTTTTGCACAATCCCTGAATCGTACAGATATTTCCCCACACAGCGGATGGCATTGCCGCACATTTTTCCTTCGCTGCCATCCAGGTTGAACATCCGCATTTTCGCGTCCGCGATCTCCGAGGCGCAGATCAGCACGACCCCATCCCCGCCAATGCCAAAATGCCGGTCTGAAAGGCTGACACTTAGGGATTGTGGATTCGCAATCTCTTTTTTCATGCAGTCGAAGTAAATATAGTCGTTGCCGGCGCCCTGCATTTTGATAAAGTGCAGTTTGCCCTTGTGGGTTCGCATGTGATTCAGCTCCACCAGCTCTGTGTTGTACTGGGAATACCGGCTGCGCAGGCTGTTGGCCAGCGCGTTGGCCGTGTCCAGCGACGTGAGACAGGGAATCGCATGTTCCACCGCCGTCCTTCGGAGCTTCACGCTATCCCGGCTGGGAATCCGCCCCTTGGAGGATGTAGAGATTATATATTGGATTTTGCCGCTCTCCAACAGCGTCCGGGTGTTGTCCTTGGACTCATGGATCTTGTTGACCGCCGTCACGCCCATTCCTGCCTGCGCCAAGACTCTGGCAGTCCCCTTTGTGGCATACAGCTCGAAGCCAAGCTCGTCAAACTTTCTCGCAATATCTGCGATTTCCGCCTTATCGCTGTCCCGGACTGTAATGAGGACGCCCCCCTGTTTTTCCATCTTATACCCTGCCGCGACCAGGCCTTTAAATAAAGCCTCATCCATGGTACTGCCGATCCCCAGCACTTCGCCGGTGGATTTCATCTCCGGCCCCAGCTGTACATCCAGATCCCGCAGCTTTTCGAAGGAGAAAACGGGTACCTTCACCGCCACATAGGGCGGCGTCTGGTACAGCCCTGTGCCGTACCCCATGTCAGCCAGCTTCTCCCCTAGCATGGCCCTGGTTGCCAGATCCACCATGGGGACGCCTGTCACTTTGCTTATATAGGGGACGGTTCTCGAGGATCTTGGGTTGACCTCGATCACATAGAGCTCCCCCTCATGGGCGACATACTGAATATTCACCAGTCCGTGGGTATCCAGCGCCAGCGCTAAGTTCCGCGTAAACTCCACCAACTTCTGCGTCAGGCTTCCGCTGACATTCCACGGGGGATACACGGCGATGGAGTCCCCGGAGTGGACGCCCGCCCTCTCGATGTGCTCCATGATTCCCGGGATTAAGACATCCTCCCCATCGCAGATGGCATCCACCTCGATCTCGACACCCCGCAGATATTTATCGATGAGAATTGGGTTTTCGATTCCATGGGATAGGATAATCTCCATGTACTCCTTAATGTCCTCATCGCTGAAGGCAATGATCATGTTCTGTCCGCCCAGCACGTAGGAAGGGCGCATCAACACCGGATACCCCAGCCGATTTGCCACCGCCAGGGCTTCCTCTGTCTCCATGACCGTATACCCTTCCGGCCGCTTGATCCCCAATTCTTCCAGCAGCGCGTCAAACCGTTCCCGGTCCTCCGCCGCGTCGATGCTGTCGGCAGGGGTTCCCAGTATCCGCACGCCCGATTTCTCCAGGTATTTGGTCAGCTTGATCGCCGTCTGGCCTCCAAAGGCTACCACCACACCGTAGGGCTTTTCCGTATCGAGAATGCTTTTCACATCCTCAGGGGTCAGCGGCTCAAAGTATAGCCGGTCCGCCGTATCGAAATCGGTGGAGACTGTCTCCGGATTGTTGTTGACGATGACGACCTCGTACCCCGCCTCTTTCAGCGCCCAAACACAGTGAACGGATGCGTAGTCAAATTCGATTCCCTGGCCGATTCGAATGGGCCCTGAGCCGAATACGAGGATGGTTTGTTTGCCCGAGGCGCGTTCCTCCAAAAATTCCTTGGCCTCGTTCTCTTCATCCCAGGTGGAATAAAAATACGGGGTCTGGGCCGCGAACTCCGCCGCACAGGTGTCCACCATCTTGAAAACCGCGGATCTGGGCGATGCTACCGGCCGGCCGGCCAGCCGAGAGATCACAGCGTCGGGGTAACTAAATTTTTTGCACGTCTCAAATAGCGCCTCACTCCACTCGCCCGCCTCCAGCCTCCGTTCCAGCTGCGCCAAATTCTGAAGCTTATACAAAAACCAGAGGTCAATGGCGGTGATCTCATGGATCTGCTCGCAGGAGACGCCCCGTTTCATAGCGGCGAACACCACAAACAACCGCTCATCGTCACAGATGGAAAGCTGCTCTATGAGCTGTTGGGCGGAGCACTCCCCCAGCCGTGGAAGGTTCAGACTGTCCAGAGAAATCTCCGCCCCCCGGACGGCTTTCATAATGGCGGCTTCAAAGGTATCTCCGATGGCCATAACTTCCCCTGTGGCTTTCATCTGGGTGCCCAGCGTGCGCTTGGCATACACAAATTTGTCAAAGGGCCATTTGGGGAGCTTTACAACCACATAGTCTAAAGCGGGTTCAAAGCAGGCGTATGTCTTTCCTGTTATGGCATTGGGGATCTCGTCTAATGTATAGCCGATGGCGATCTTGGCCGCGACCTTGGCGATGGGGTATCCCGTCGCCTTGGACGCCAATGCGGAGGACCGCGACACCCGGGGGTTGACTTCGATGACGGCGTACTCAAAGCTATCGGGCTTTAGGGCAAACTGACAATTGCACCCGCCCTCGATCTTCAACGCGGAGATGATATTTAAGGCGGCGGATCGAAGCATCTGGTACTCTCTGTCTGCCAGGGTGACGGCCGGCGCGATTACAATGCTGTCCCCCGTGTGAACCCCCACGGGGTCAAAATTTTCCATGCTGCACACGGTTATGACATTCCCTTTTCCGTCGCGCATGACTTCAAATTCAATTTCCTTCCAGCCGGCGATGCATTTTTCCACAAGAATCTGGGTGATGGGGGATTGCCGCAGGCCATTTTCTGCGGTCTCCATCAATTCCTTCTCGTCGCAGGCAATACCCCCGCCGCTGCCCCCCAGGGTAAAGGCGGGACGGACAATGACAGGATATCCGGTGGATTCCGCGAACGCCAGGGCGGATTCCACATCCTGTACGACCGTGGATGGGATCACCGGCTCCCCGATGGATTCCATGGTATCCTTAAACATCTGCCGGTCTTCCGCTCGATCGATGGTTTCCGGCCGGGCTCCAAGCAGCTGTACACGGTGCGCCTCCAAGAAACCTTCCTTCGCCAGCTGCATAGACAGCGTGAGCCCCGTCTGCCCACCCAGGGTGGATAACAGGCTGTCCGGCTGCTCTTTTTCAATGATGCGCTTGACGGTGGGGAGCGTCAGCGGTTCAATGTATATTTTATCCGCCATGGCTTTGTCGGTCATGATGGTGGCGGGATTGGAATTGACCAGCACCACCTCCAGCCCCTCTTCTCTCAAGGCGCGGCACGCCTGGGTCCCAGCGTAATCGAATTCTGCCGCCTGCCCGATCACGATGGGACCGGAGCCGATCACCATGACTTTTTTGATCGCGGGATTCAATGGCATATTGACTGCCCCCTTTCCATCAACTGCATAAAGTCGTGAAACAGAAATTCCGTATCCCGCGGACCGCCGCAGGCCTCCGGATGAAATTGTACGGAAAAAGCCGGTATATCCTCATAGCGGACGCCCTCGCAGGTCCCGTCGTTGACATTGACAAAACTCTCCTTGGCGCAGGCCGGCAACGAGGCGCTCTCCACCGCGTAGCCATGGTTTTGGCTGGTGATGTAGACCCGCCCTGTGCTCAAATCCTTGACCGGTTGGTTCGCTCCCCGATGGCCATATTTTAATTTGGCGGTGGCAGCTCCCTTTGCCAGGGCCAAAAGCTGGTGTCCCAGACAGATTCCGAAGGTGGGAATTTTTTGGTCCAACAGTCTGGCCAACTCCCGGATGATCCCCGGGTTATCCGCCGGGTCGCCAGGCCCATTGGATAGCATAATTCCATCGGGCTTCCACCCTATGATCGCCTCGGCTTTCGTGTCCGCCGGAACCGTTATCACCTGGCAGCCGCGCTTCATCAATTCCCGCTCAATGTTGCGCTTTGCCCCGAAATCCCAAAGAACGACGCGCTTTGTATTGATGCCGGCGGGCACGGACTGATAGGCTTCCCGGCAGGTGACGTGGGAGACGGCGTCTGTCACGCGGTAGGCGCGAAGTTCCCTTTGCAGCGCCTCATCCATGTAGGGCGATGCGGAGATCCGGGCATTCATGACGCCCTGCTCCCGGATTAATTTGGTCAGCTCCCGGGTGTCGAGATCATACAAGCCGATAATGCCCTTCTCCTGTAGATACTGATCAAGCGTCCTTTCACAGCGGAAATTGGAGGGATGTGTACACCATTGCCGGACAATATAGGCCCTTACGTGCGGGCCGTCGCTCTCAAAGTCCGCAGGAATGATTCCATAATTCCCGATCAGGGGGAAGGTCTGAACTACGATCTGGCCGTAGTAGCTTGGGTCCGTGAGGGTCTCCACATATCCCGTCATGCCGGTGGTAAATACAAGCTCCCCTGTGATCTCGCCCGCTGCGCCAAATCCCTTCCCCTTAAAAACCCGTCCGTTTTCAAGCAGCAAATAGACTTCTCTTTCCATGGCTACCTCCCAATTCTCCACCGCTGGTTATTCTTCAAATTGCTCTTTTCGATGGCATCCAATGGGGATCGGATAATCCCCGGTGAAACATCCGGTACAAAAGCGCCTGGCGCTCTCCCGGCATGCCTCCTTTAATCCCTTGGTGCTGATAAAGCCCAGGCTATCGGCTCCAATGTGCTTGGCAATCTCCTCCACGCTCATCCGGTTGGCAATGAGATTTTCCTCGCTGTCAATGTCCGTTCCAAAATGGCAGGTGTGGCGAAAAGGCGGCGAGGAGATTCGCATGTGGACCTCCTTGGCTCCTGCATTCTTCAGACTCTTGATGATCTTTGCGCTTGTGGTTCCCCGGACAATGGAATCATCTACCAGCACCACCCGCTTTCCCTCGATGTTGGCCCGCAGCGGATTTAATTTCAGCCGCACCGCGGCATCCCGCTGCGCCTGGGAAGGGAAGATGAAGCTGCGGCCAATATAGCGGTTTTTGACGAAGCCGGAGACATTGGGCAGATGGCTGGCGTAGGCGTACCCTTCCGCCGATTCGAGTCCGCTGTCCGGCACCCCACACACCACGTCGGCATCCACGGGATATTCCTTCGCCAGCTGGATTCCCATATTGAACCGCGCCTGGTACACGCTCAGCCTGTCAATGACGGAATCGGTTCTCGCAAAGTATACGTACTCAAAAATGCAGAGCCCTTCATTTTCATAGGGGAGCACTTTCTGGCTTGTGTATGTACCGTCTCCCTGGATTACGATCATCTCCCCCGGCTCTACATCCCGGATAAACTCAAATCCAGCGCTGTCCAGGGCGCAGCTTTCGGAGGCTACCGCCAGGCCGTGTTGGTTTCGGCCTAGACATAGCGGGCGGAAACCAAAGCTGTCCCGAACGGCGATGATTTTGTTTTTGCTGGACAGGACCAACAGGGAAAACGCACCTTTCAACTGCTTCGACGCTTCCGCGACCCCCGCCTCGATGCTGCCCCGATGGAGAGCCTCATAGGCGATGAGAAGGGATATGGCCTCGCTGTCATTGGTCGCTGTGAAATCGCAGCCTACCGATAGGAGTCGTTCCTTGATTTCCGCCGCATTGACGATATTCCCGTTGTGGGCTACGGCAATGCGCCCTTCCAGATACTCCTTGACGATTGGCTGCACATTGGCCTTTGTATTATTCCCCGTCGTCGAATAGCGGACATGTCCAATGGCCTCCGAGGCGTCGGGAAGTTCACCCAAAACAGAGGGCGAAAATACTTCGCTGACTAACCCGACATCCTTCTGGCAAAGGATGGAGCTATCCTTTAAAAGGGCGATCCCGGCCCCCTCCTGCCCTCTGTGCTGCAATGCCAGAAGCGCATTGTAGGTGATGCCCGCCGCTTCCCCTGCCCTGCTGACCACGCCAAAAATACCGCATTCCTCTCGAAGCTTTTCCATCATGATTTGCACGCTTTCCTTTCAACTTTCGTAGGTTTGCAGAATGCCCTCCGCCACTTCCCGTCGGGTTCTGCGGGTATCCATCGCCTGCTTTTCGATATGCCGGTGCGCTTGTGCCTCCGTCATGTTCAAATATTGGATCAGACAGCATTTTGCTCGATCCACAAGCCTGATCTCTTCGATTTTTTGCTGCAGCTTTACATTCTCCGTCTGCAGAACCATAAGCCTTCGCCTAGCGGTTAACACCATCTTGACCGCATGGTAGAAAAACGCGCGGTTGATAGGCTTTGGAACGACCACCACGCCATAATCCTCCACCTTAGCTTCCACATCCTCCGCCACATCCGTCTTCACCACCAAAATGATGCCGCAGACATGGGTTTCCGCTATGTTCATCGCCAGTTCATGGCCAAATTCATCGATCAACGGCGCGTTGATGATGACCAGGTCCGGAGCCTGTTCTAGGAATGCGCGCCTCGCCTCGGAGCCACTGGAAATGGTTCCCGCGACGGTAAATGACTGAGACCGCAAAAAATCTGTCAAGACCGTGTTTCCTTTTTCCGTGCTGGATACGATTATGACGTTATCCATGTCGTCTCACCCTCTCTGTGCGCGCTACACCTGGATAAAATACAGCCGGTGCTCTAATTCCTGCTTATCTTCCGCCTCCTTAAACTGCTTCCACTGCTCTTTTTTGGCCTTCAAGTAGAATGATCGTATTTTCTCCGGCATGACCTGCTGTAAAAATGTGCTCTTTGCCGCCTCATCCAGCGCTTCTTTTAAAGACTTGGGCAGCTTCTGCAAGTTCTGAAGTTCCTCCTCGCTGGCTGTAAATAAGTCCAGATTTAAGGGGGCCGGCAGCTTCTTGTGTTCTCGAATGCCTTCCAATCCTGCCTTGATCAGCAGGGTGAAGGCCAGGTAGGGATTGCAGGCCAGGTCCGGTGATCGAAGCTCCATCCGGCTTCTCTCCCCCACTGTGGCGGGGATTCGAATGAGCTGGGATCGGTTTTGATGGGACCAGGATACGTAGCCCGGCGCTTCGCTGTTGCCCAGCCGCCTGTACGAATTGGTGATGGGATTCAGGAATAGTGTGATTTCACAGATCCGGTCGAGAATTCCTGCGATAAAGCTTTCGGCCTCCTGGTTGTGGGAAAAGCCGTCGGTTCGAAAGATATTCACACCGTCGCGGAACAGGGATAGATTGATGTGTAGGCCGCTCCCCCACGCATCGGCCAGGGGTTTTGGCATAAACGATGCGCACAGGCCATTGCGGTTGGCGATGGTTTTGACAACGGATTCAAAGTGAATCACATTGTCCGCCGCCGTCAGGGCGTCGCTGTACCGGAAATCCACCTCATTCTGCCCTGGCCCGTGCTCGTGGTGGGAGCTTTCCGGTTTGATCCCCATCTCCTCCAGGGTGAGGCAGATTTCCCGCCGCACATTTTCCCCCCGGTCTAGGGGTGCAATGTCGCAATACCCAGCGCGGTCATGGGGTATTCTCGTCGGGTTTCCCTTCTCGTCCAACTCAAACAGATAGAATTCGCATTCCGTGCCGACCTGGCATGTGAGGCCAAGGTCATTGAGCTCCGCCACCGCTTGCTTTAACAGCTGGCGCCCGTCCCCAGCAAAGGGTGTCCCGTCCGGATGCCGTATATCGCAGAAAAACCGAACTACTCGCCCGTGGGACGGCCTCCACGGCAGCACTGTCAGCGTGGAGGGGTCCGGGATCAAAAAGAGATCTGATTCCTTCACGTTCATAAATCCCTCCACCGCCGACGCCGCAAAGGATATACCCGTCTCAAATGCCCGCGGCAATTCATCCGGCATGATGGCAATATTTTTTTGATGCCCATACACATCGCAGAATGCCAGCCGAATAAATTTCACGTCGTTTTCCTCGACAAATTGAAGAATCTCACTCTCTCTATACTTCATGCCTTTTCCTCCCTCTCCTACTCTGCGCGATTTCCATCCTCCACCCATCATGTGAGATTTGGCAGAATAATATTATTAGCTATATGATACTAGATAAAGTGTTCAGCCATTTTTATAGGATTATGCCTGGCTAGTAATAGACCTATGTTTATGGATCCTAAATGCTCTTTTCCTGCTTCAATGCAGTGTCCTTGCCTCTCCAGGCACCTGATTCTGGATGGCAGAAAACTAATACTCATCGGTAGATATTTTAATTTTGCCTCTTCTAGGTAAATTGAGTTCTACCCTTGACTCAGTGTCTGGCCTGTATAAGATTTATAGATTCTTGCCAAACAACACAAGCGGACATGAAACGACTGAACAGCCTTGTCTACGCGGCAGTTCTTGGGGCGATTCCTAAACGCTTCTACTCCCACTCGATTGTGGCCTGGAGGTAAACCTCCAGCCCGCCATACCTTTCTACTCCCACTCGATTGTGGCCTGGAGGTAAACCTCCGGCCCGCCATACTTTTCTACTCCCACTCGATTGTGGCCGGAGGTTTGGATGTGATGTCGTAGACGACGCGGCTGCACCCCGGCACCTCGTTGACCATCCTCGTGGACAGAACCTTGAGCAGCTCGTAGGGAAGCTCTGCAAATTCCACCGTCATGGCATCCCGGCTGGTCACCGCCCGGACCGCCACTACATATTCATAGGTTCTGGCATCCCCCATGACGCCAACCGTCTGAACCCCCGTCATCACGGTAAAGTACTGCCAGATCTCTTGATCAAGCCCGGCCTTGGCAACCTCCTCCCGCAAAATCCAGTCCGTCTTGCGTACAATATCCAGTTTTTCCTCGGTGATCTCCCCCATGACCCGGATGGCAAGGCCCGGCCCCGGAAAGGGCTGTCTCCAAACAAGCTTATGGGGAATCCCCAGGCTTTCGCCAAGCCGGCGAACTTCATCTTTAAACAGAGGGCGCAGCGGTTCGATAAGCCCTTTAAATGAAATATTGGGTGGCAAGCCGCCAACATTGTGATGGCTTTTGATCACAGCGCCATTCTCTCCGCCGCTCTCAATGACATCCGGGTAGATAGTCCCCTGTACAAGGTAATCGCCGTTGATTTTAACGGCTTCCTCCTCGAAGACCCGCATAAACTCTTCCCCGATGATCTTTCGCTTCTCTTCCGGCTCCGAAATCCCCTTCAGCCGATTCAAAAACCGCTGCGAAGCGTCCACCTTGATAATCTTCATCCCCAACTGCGCTTGATAGAACTCCATAACCTCGTCCGCCTCATGCATCCGCAGCAGTCCATGATCGACAAAGATACAGGTCAGCCTCTCCCCGATGGCCTTGTGAACCAGCACCGCTGCCACCGACGAATCCACGCCGCCGGACAGGGCGCAGACCACCTGCGCATTCCCCGCCTGCTCCCGGATCTGTCGAATGAGAACATCGCCCAGATTGTCCATGGACCAATCGCCCGCACAGCCGCAGATTTCATAGCAAAAATTTCGAATGATTCGATCTCCCTGGGGAGAGTGCTTGACCTCCGGATGGAATTGAACCCCGTACTGCCGCTTTTCCTCATTGGCAAAGGCGGCCACAGGGCAATCGGGAGTGGTGGCGATGGCAACAAATCCTGAGGGCATCACCGTGACCTTATCCCGGTGATTCATCCACACAGTCTCGGCGGTCACGTCCCGAAAGAGGGGATGGCAGTCATAGTGAATGGCGGTGTGACCAAATTCAGATACGCAAGCAGAGCCAACCTCCCCATGATACTGGTAGGTCAGCTCCTGCATTCCATAACAAATTCCCAAAATCGGGATGCCGCAATCCAGCACCCCGGCATCACAGTGCTTTGCTCCCTCTGCGTAGACGCTATCCGGGCCTCCGCTGAATATGAGCCCCTTGACATGTTCACCGCAGATTCTATCCAGGGGCGCATTATAGGGGATGATCTCCGTATATACCCCCGCTTCTCGTACACACCGGGCGATAAGCTGGGTGTACTGGCCTCCAAAATCCAAGACCACGATTGTCTCATTTTCCATGGAAATTCCTCCGATTGTCGCTTGATCCGATACCTCAGTTATTGGTATAGAGTTGCTTATATGGGTTGCTTGTATTCGGCTCAAGCAAATAAAATTTGCTGTCCAGGATTTTCAGCGGATCCATCTCAAATTCCTGTCCGAATTCTTCAATATAGCCCTGTATCTCGTCTAAATCGCTGGACTCCGCCTCCCGCACATGGACCTGGGAGGGAAGCGTCATGGTGAATTTGTCACACCGGATGAAGATTTTGCCGCCGTGCATTCCTGTGGCGCAAAAATTTCCAACCGGCACCGGCGCGTCCTCCAAGTTTAGAACAATAATGCGGCCGCCAGCCTGATACTCTCCAAGAAAGCTCCCCGCCGTGCCGCCGACCACAAGCACCGGAGCCTTATCCTGATACGCTTTCATGTGGATCCCCGCGCGATACCCCGTATCCTTCTCAACATAGATACGGCCGCCCCGCATGGCGTAGCCCGTGGCATCCCCGGCTCTCCCGTGAATGAAAATACTTCCGTCGTTCATGGTGTCGCCTGTGGCCTCCTGCACGTTGCCGTAAACCCGGATGGTACTTCCGTCAAGATATGCCCCAAGAGCATTTCCGGGAACGCCCTCGATCTCAATATGTTTCCCCTTAAGCCCGCTTCCGATGTACCGCTGGCCAAAACAGTCCGTAATCAGAATATGATCCTCTTTGGCGTCTCGCACCCGCTGGCTTAACTCCTGAAAATGCATCAAACCTGCCTGTATCCTCATCTCCGACCTCCGTTCCGCCGCTGTGCGGCTAGGGCTTTTCTCCAATACCGCCATGGCTTTCTCACGCTCCTCCTAGCACTCGATCCCGGTTACCCTTTGAAAACGCGATCAATTGTGGTTTTTCTTTGATAAGCTCATAATCGATGGTCTCGAGAGGCGTCTCGTCTCGGATCAGTGCGGTGTAAATGCCAGCGCGGGCGACGTCGCCCACAAGGATATATCCCTTTAACACCCCTTGGCTGGTCACCAACTTTTTATACGAAGAGTCCGTTTGAATCACGTACTCCTCACCGGAATAACTTCCGGCTGTGAGCATGTGAAGTCCGAAGAAACCGATGGCATTCATTGGAATCGCCCTGTCGTAGATAGTCTCCAGGCCCGCCATATTCAGACCACAGACCTCCCCCTGCCGGTACGCATTGGGAAGCAGGGCCAGGACGCGCTCCGTCCCGGACGTAATATCATAGCTCTGCGTACAATCCCCCGCGGCATAAATATCGGGGAGACTGGTCATGCAGTGAGAATCCACTTGAACGCCTCTCTCCACATCCGCACCCGCATTTTTCAGAAGCTCCACCTCGGGGCGCACGCCCACCGCCAGCACCAGCACATCAAAGTCAACGGCGCTCCCATTTTTCAATTCCGCTCTGGACGGGGTGAAGCATTTTGCGCTGGTCCCGAGAATAAACCGGGTTCCCTGGCTATGCATATTCTTCCGCCC
>CAUFVC010000030.1:0-12306 GCA_959029275.1 uncultured Eubacteriales bacterium
TTGCGTCGCTTTTCCATCCCACGCCTCCTTTCGATTTCACGACTCTCTATTTTTTAGCGGCGATTGATCGGGTTTCCTATGCCCTGCCACCATAGCAATGTCAGCGGCTACTCGCTATCCACTTGACAAGAAGGGCTATACATGATAAAATAACATACGTTACATAACAATTGATATCGAAAGGAGTGGACAAATGCCGCCTTCGAAAAAATTTCAAAGGGATCACATTATCAACGCGACCTATGAAATTGTAAAAAGCGAAGGGCTTCAAGCCATCAATGCACGGAGAATTGCAAAGGAGCTCAATAGCTCTGTCCAGCCAATCTATCTCAATTTTTCCACTATGGAAGAATTAAAAAATGCCGTGATTGAAAAAATTAGCCACACGTATGTTGAGTACATGTGGCAGGGCGCGGCCGGGGAAAAGCCATATCAGGGGATGGGGATGGCCTATATTCAGTTTGCAAGGGATTATCCGAACTTTTTTAAAATCCTTTTTATGACCGAGAGCAATCTGACTCCGGATTGCTTTATACAAAATGACATCATGGGAAACGACGTATTACAAAAAGGGCGGACTTTTACGGGATTAAGTTTGGAGGAACAGAAAAGGTTTCACTTGAAGGTCTGGGTCTTCACACACGGAATTGCCACTCTAGCCGCCACCAGCACCGTCAAATTTACGGATGAAGATATTCTGGAACTTTTAAGCAGTACCGTGAGAGAAATGCTTATAGGCTTTAAAAATAAGGGGAGACAGGGGGAAAAATAAGTGGGCAATGTGATTGAGGTTCAGAACCTGACAAAAGAGTATAAAAACATAAAAGCCGTGGATAATCTATCGTTTGCGGTCCGCGAAGGAGAGATTTTAGGGCTTTTGGGTCCCAACGGCAGTGGCAAATCCACAACCATCAACTGCATTTTATCCCTGCTGAATTTCAGTAAGGGCAGCATTAAACTATTCGGCCGTGAGATGAAGCCGGACGCATATGACCTCAAATCGAAAGTGGGCGTGGTATTCCAGGATGTGGCTGTGTTTAACGAGCTGACAGTATATGAGAATATTGACTATTTCTGCGGTCTCTACATCAAGAACAAGGATATCAGAAAACAGTATATTCAAGAGGCGCTGACACTGGTAGGGCTGGAAGAGTTTACAAAGTTTCGCCCCAAGCAGTTATCCGGCGGTCTGCTAAGAAGACTGAATATCGCCTGTGGTATCGCCCATAAACCGAAGCTGATATTTTTGGATGAACCCACTGTCGCCGTTGACCCGCAAAGTCGAAATAATATTTTAGACGGCATCAAACAATTGAGGGAAAATGGGGCCACCATCGTATATACAACTCATTATATGGAGGAAGTCGAGATTCTCTGCGACAGAGTCATCATTCTGGATAAGGGCGCCATATTGGCCAGCGGCACAACCGATGAATTAAAGGAACTCACAAAGATCGAAGAAAAGATTACGGTTGAGGTTAGCCATCTGGATGAGAAATACATTGAGGTAATCAAACAATTTGAGACAGTGGATGCGGTGACATACAGCGACAATGTCCTGCTCATCACCTACCAAAAAGGGAAAAACAATCTAGTCGCGCTCATTGAACTTCTCAAAAAAGAGGGGATCGGGTACAGCAAAATCTATTCTGAACGGCCGACACTGAACGATGTATTCTTGGAACTTACAGGTAAGGAGCTGCGGGATTAAATGTTTATACACAATTTTAAGTATGCGTTTAAGACGCTCTTCCGTGATAAAATGCTGATCTTCTGGACCTTTGCGTTTCCCATTATTTTGGGGACCTTTTTTAACCTGGCGTTTTCCAACATCGAAAGCAGTGAAAAATTTGACCTTATCAAGATCGCTGTGATTGAAAATGATGCATTTCAGGACAATGAAATATGGAGGGAATCCTTTGCCGCTTTGAGCGATGCGGACAGCGCAGAGCGATTATTTCAGACCCAATACGTGAGCGAGGATGAGGCCAAGAGGCTGCTCGAGGATCAGGAAATCGCCGGCTACTTTGTGTTGACGGACCAGGAGCCCAAGGTGGTGGTATCTTCCAGCGGAATCGAGGAAACGATTCTTCAATATGTAACCCAAGAAATTTCGCAGACAGAGGAAATAATGCGAACCGTGGCAGAGTCTGCCATAGCGAAGGGCGAGGTTTCCATGGCCGGCGATCAAAGTGCCTTTTATGCCCAGCTCTACAGCGAAGTAATGGGGATCGCCCAGGAGAGCGAGCCGCGCATTCAAAACATATCCAGCGAAAATTTAAGCTATACCATGATCGAATTTTATACCTTGATTGCCATGACCTGCCTGTACGGCGGAATCATTGGAATGGCGGCAGTAAACCTAAACCTAGCCAATATGAGCAGTCAGGGGAAGCGAGTCTCCGTAAGCCCCATGCGCAAAGGGAAACTGATCTTTAGCAGTGTGCTTGCCGGCTATATAACACAGGTGATAGGGGTCGCTCTGCTGTTTGCCTACACCATTTTTGTCCTCAAAGTTGAGTATGGACATAATCTACCCTTGATTGTGCTGCTGACACTGTGCGGATGCCTGGCAGGATTATGCCTGGGAATCGCCATCGCGGTGCTGGTCAAATCCAACGACAATGTCAAGACGGGGATCGTGATTTCCGCAACAATGGTAGGCTGTTTTCTCTCTGGAATGATGGGAATCACCATGAAATATATCATAGACAAAAATCTCCCCTTGCTCAATCGGCTCAACCCTGCCAATATGATTACCGATGGCCTGTATGCGCTGTATTATTATGACACCTTGGACCGGTACTTCGTCAATGTGGCAAGTCTACTGATCTTTTCTCTTGTCATGATTTTAGTATCTATATCTGGCTTAAGGAGACAGCGATATGATAGTATTTAAAACTTTTTTACGGGTATTAAATCAATGCAAGATCCCGGTCATTCTATACACGGTTATCTTAATTGCCTTCGCCGGGTTCAATATGCAGACAAGCGATACCAGCGCTGGCTTTACCGCCAGCAAGCCGGATGTTCTCCTCATCAATGAAGATGACAACGCCGGCATTACCAAAGGGCTTACGGAGTATATTGAGAGCAACTGTACCATCGTGGACGTAAAAAACGATGAGGACGCCATCAATGACGCGCTGTTTTACCGGGATGTCAATTATATTATCTATATTCCCCAGCACTATGGAGAGGACTTTCTGAAGGGTCTGAATCCGGAGATCCAGATTAAAAGCACGGGAGATTTCCAGGCATCCTATGCGGAAATGCTGCTATCCCGGTATATCAAGGTGGCGGGGATCTATTCCCGATATATCGAGGATGAACAGGAGTTGACCGCTGCGATCCGCGATACGCTGTCCAAGCAGACCCAGGTGGAGATCACATCAAAGCTGGATACGAACCGGTTGACCAAGGCCGCATTCTATTATAACTTTGCAAATTACAGCATTTTAGCTGGATGCGTGTATGTCATATGCCTGATTCTGTCAAGCTTTAAGGATGAAACCATCCGCAAGAGAACTATAATCAGCAGCATGGAGTACAAGAAATACAATCGGTTGCTGTTGGCATCCAATAGCCTGTTTGCCATTGTGCTCTGGCTATTCTATGTGATCGTAAGCTTTGTGTTGATGGGAAGCATCATGTTTACGGCACAGGGACTGGTGTTGATTCTGAATTCTTTCGTATTCACCCTATGCGCGCTGACAATCGCGTTCCTGATCGGGAACCTTGTGAAAAATAAGAACGCCGTCAACGGGATCGTCAATGTGGTGGCGCTGGGGTCAAGCTTCCTGTGCGGCGCCTTTGTCCCGGTGGAGTGGCTTCCGAATTCAGTTCTGACAGCCGCACACATTCTCCCGTCCTACTGGTACATTCAGACAAACGAGCAGTTGAAAACGATAGAGACGCTAAACCTTGAGACATTACGGCCCATCCTGTTTAATATGGGGATGCTTTTGGTATTCGCGCTTGTGTTTACTGTGGCGGCGAATATGGTTTCAAGGGCGAAGCGCAAGATCGGATAATCCGGAGCTTCGTTACAGCAGCGGCGCAAACAGCTTGAGCAGCTTTCCCCCTAGCCTGCGGTAGAGCGGCAACCTGCGGTAATCCTCCATGGTAAAACAGTGGCATTCCTCCATGGTTTTGAGCAGATCCTCCTTGATATCCATGACGGCGCTAGTCTTGTACATCCAACAGCCACACTCAAAATGCAAGTACAGGCTGCGGTAATCCAAATTGATGGTGCCCACCGTCGCCAGCTCGTCGTCCACCACAAAGGATTTTGCATGGACAAAACCCGGCGTATACTCATAGATCTTGACGCCGGCTTCCAGGAGAGCCGGGTAATTGGACTGGGTCAACATATACACCATAAACTTATCCCACACATGGGGCGTGATGATCCGCACGTCCACGCCGCTCTTCGCCGCAGTACACAGAGCGTTGGTCATCTCATCGTCCAAAATCAGATAGGGCGTCGTAATGTATACATAGCGGCAGGCATGGGCAATGAGATTGTAATACACATTTTCTCCCACCGCCTCGCCGTCCATAGGGCTATCGGTAAAGGGCGCCACAAACCCCTCCCCGGCAAATGGTTCGGGGTGATACACCTGTGGCCGGAAGCGCTCATAATCCGGTTCCCGCTTTTTTGTCAGAAAATCCCACAGTGTCAGGAACATCACGGTAAAGTTCCAGACGGCCTCCCCCTTTACCATAACGCCCGTATCTTTCCAATGCCCAAATTTCTCATAGGCATTTATGTACTCATCCGCCAGGTTGATCCCACCGGTAAAGGCTGTGTGCCCGTCGATGACCACGATCTTCCGATGGTCACGGTTATTCATCCGCACGGCGATAAAAGGGACGAAGGGGTTGAACACCTTACACTGAATCCCCAGCTTCTCCAGCTTGCGGTCATATCCGTAGGGGAGCAGCACCACACATCCCAGATCATCATAGATAAGCCGGACATCGACGCCCTCCCGCGCCTTCCGAACAAGAATCTCCAAAATCGTATCCCAGAAGATCCCCTCATGTATGATAAAGTACTCTAAAAAAATATAGTGCTCTGCCTTCTCCAGCTCCGCCTTCAAGTCCTCAAATTGTTCCTCCCCGGACGGGTGGTATTTCACCGTGGTGTTCGTCCAGGTGGAGTACATGGCGCAGTCCTGTATGTAGCGGGCCTGTAACGCCACCCTAGGATCCAGTTCATCCAGCTGCGCGATAACAGGCGATTCACGGCTTGACATAGCCTCCGTCGTCTCCATGAGGCCCGTAAGTTTCTTCTGTATCCGGCGGCCCGCCTTATTTCCGCCGAAGAATATGTAGAACAATCCGCCAAAGATCGGAAATGCCATGATGGGCACGATCCAGGCTAATTTATACGCAGGATTGCTCTTATCGTTAATAATATGAATCACCACGATAAAGCTCAACAGCGTCAAGACCATCTGCGTGTAGGCAAAATATTGACTGAATTGCCAGATGGCGATAATCAGGTACGCAATCTGCAATAGAATGCAGATTGCCACCAACACGACTCTGCTAAACAAAAGCTTAATCAGTCTACGCACCCATTTCAAATATAATCCCGCCTTTTCCATTTTCGTATTTTTCTCTATTTTCTATTGCCGCTGGGGTATGCCGGTAGTATAATAGGGAAGTGATCGCATCACAGAGGAGGTCTTCAAATGGAGTGGAAATCAAACGATGGCCGGATCAACCCTATGATCATCGGTCTTCTTCTAATCGCCGCCGGAATCATCTGGGGCGGCAACGCCCTCGGATTATTCCAGGTATCCCTATTCTTTAAAGGCTGGTGGACGCTGTTCATTCTCGTCCCATGCCTCTACGCCATCATCAAAAACGGTCCGGATGTTCTAAATATCATTGGACTCATTATCGGAATCCTGTTATTTCTCTCTGCACGGGATATTCTGCCCAGCGGAACGTTCGGCAAACTCATTATCCCCGTCATCCTGATCGTAGCCGGCGCGGGCATGCTCATCGGGAAAAAGAGGTAGCGGTTATCCCCCACAGAGCATCGTTAGAATCGCGCCCGCACATAGATAAGGTCCCAGCGCAATGGGATCTTTTTTTGTCTTTCGGCCTGTAACAATAAGAAGAATTCCCGCACAGGCCGCCGCTAT
Source organism: uncultured Eubacteriales bacterium (assembly GCA_959029275.1). Lineage (GTDB taxonomy): Bacteria > Bacillota > Clostridia > Lachnospirales > Bianqueaceae > Bianquea. The sequence continues at coordinate 6,162 of CAUFVC010000030.1, forward strand.
GAAGGCCAGCGCTGTGATCTGAAGGATCCCCCGAAATCCAAACCAAATGCCAAGGGCGGCCGCCAGCTTGATATCGCCGCACCCAATGCCGCCCCGGCTAAGCAAGAATAGGCCGCCAAATAGAGCGATACCCGCGACGCAGCCTGCGGCTGAGAGTTTCCACTCCACATGTCCGACGGCACAGTACAATCCGCCAAGGGAGCAGACCCACAGAATCACATCGTTGGGCAGGCGATAGGAGCGCGCATCCGTGACCGCCAGCCCAAGCAACATGGCCGCCAGCGCGGAGAACCAAAAGAAGCTCCCGGATACCCCTAATCGAGCGTACAGCATGAGGTAGACGGCCGCACACAGAATCTGCACAGTCTCAACCCGCTGCCAGCGGCAGAGTCCCTGACAGGAATGGGCCGCCCGAACGGCCGCCCGCCCCGCTGCCAATCCCGCCGTCACTATTCCAAGATAAACCGTGACCTCTTCCCCCCATCCCTTATGCCATCTGTTCATACTCCTGAACAATCCGGAAACACTCTTGCAGAGCCCGTCTCGCATCCTCCACGGACTTCTCGCTGTCCGGCCAGTAGTCCACATAGATGGTTAAATATGTATCCTCCTGAATCTCCCGAATGTAATATTCACAGCGGTAGGGCATAGAATTGTCCTGACTAACCTCCTGGGTAAACATCTCGAATTCAATGCCCTGCAGGGAAACCCGGTCCCGGTCAATCACCTGATAGTCATACCCATTCGAGGACTCTGACAGAGCCTGAGCGGAGACGTCGGCAAATTCTTCCACGCTGGAAAATCCCGCGTATTCCTCCACATACGCCTCAAAAACCGCATTGTCATCGTGAGATGTGTTCTTTTCATTGCTCATCCGAATCAGCGGAATGTAGGCATTCCCGGATTCATACTCCTCTGCCGCAAACTGGCTTCGGTCCATTGTGTCCGCCCGGTTCTCGGCCAGATTCACAATGGCGTCCTGCCTCACCCACCACCCCTGTGGAACATAGATCTCCACGCCATAATACCCGTTGTAGTAGGTCACCGCCTCCGACCTGGCGTAAGTCCCCCGGAGTTGGTCCACCGTATTGCGGGCATCTTCCGCCCGGCACCCGCATAAACCTAGGGTTAAAATCACTAGGATGATGGCAAGTCTCCTTTTCATGTCCTTTGCCCTCTTTCCAACCTCGTCTGCTGCTATTGTACGCTAAATATGGGCAAATTGCAAGTCCTAAAAAGTGTGGATTGCGTTTCACAAAAATTGCACATAATATATTTCCAAATTTCATTATATATGGTATTATATATATAATGATTTTGAATCCTACTCAAGAAACCTTATGAAACATTTATCAAAGGAGGGACGATATGCAAGCTACTAAAAAGCCAACACAATCCTATTCCATGGGGAGCAATCTTCTTTATGCTCTAGGCCAGACCTGGCGCTTTCACAAGGGTCTGCTACTGGCAGTGTTGTTGAAAACGCCGGCCCTGGTCGCTCTCCCTCTGCTCGCCACCTATCTGTCAAAAATTACCGTGGATCTCATTACCCGCAGCACAAGTGCCGGCCACCTGGTTCTCAATATTATGGGAATCATTGTATGTATTTTTCTATTTCGATTGCTAGACAACTATGCACAAGCAACGATAGACTGGCATTCCTTTGGGAACCGGTTTTCTTTTGTTCATCTTACCAGTCAAAAAGCAATGGACGCGGATTATATGAATATAGAAAGTCCGGCCGGGCAATTAAAACAGCAAAAAGCCGTAAATGCCGTATTTTATGGAAATTCAGGCTTACAGCAGCTGTTCAATCAGCTGACCACGCTTACCTCCAATGTTTTAGGGCTCGCAACCTACTCTGCGCTGCTTGTCATGTTAAGCCCCTGGATCTTACTTTATATTCTGTTTTTTTCTATCCTTTCCTATATGGCGCAGCGTATACATAACGATTGGGTGCATAGACATAAGGATATGTGGGTGCCCCTAGATCGCAAACTACAATATATCGCCAATAAATCCGGTGATTACACAATGGGCAAGGATGTCAAACTCTTTCGGATGAACCCGTGGTTTTGCGATCTATTCACTCTCTTTTTTACAAAGAGAAAGACTTGGTATCGGAAACAGGAAGGACGGAATCTACTGTTGGGGTCATTAAACGTATTGTTTGCCCTGCTGAGAGACGGAGGGGCTTATCTCTTTTTGATTTATCAGGTGACAGAGGGCCGTATGTCGCCTGGCGACTTTGTCCTGTATTTTGGAGTCATATCGCAATATTCAAGCTGGGTATTCGGTATGCTGGATGCTATGGGAGCATTACACGCCACCAGCCTAAGCATATGTGATTTTCGAGAATTTTTAGATATGCCTGACCGCATGAACCGCGGGGAAGGGCACGCCCTTCCGGCTGATTCCACTTGCGACATCGAGTGTAAGCATGTCCAATTTTCTTATAGTGGAAGTGATAAATTGGTTCTGCGGGATATAGATTTTCGCATCAAAAAAGGCGAAAAAATTGCCATTGTGGGGCTCAATGGCGCGGGCAAAACGACGCTCATCAAATTGCTCTGCGGCCTATACCGCCCCACCGCCGGGACGATTGAAGTGAACGGCGTTCCGACGGAACAGTATAATCGGGACGATTACTACACATTGTTTTCCGTTGTCTTTCAGGATATCATTTTGCTGCCGATTTCCATTGCAAAAAATATTGCCCTATGCGAGGAACACCTCATCGATAGAGAGAGGCTGACAAATGTTTTGAAAGTATCCGGCTTGTATGAAAAAGTGCAGGGATTGCCACAAAAAGAAAATACACTGCTTATGAGAAGTATTCATGAAGAGTCCATTGAACTGTCAGGCGGCGAGCAGCAAAAACTGGCATTGGCGAGGGCGCTTTATAAAAACGGTCCCATCATTGTGCTGGACGAGCCAACGGCGGCATTAGACCCGATTGCAGAAAACGATATGTATCTAAAATACGCTTCCTTGACCGAGGGGCGCACTTCTATTTTCATCTCCCACAGGCTATCCAGCACCCGTTTTTGCGATCGCATCTTATTCTTGGAAAACGGCCAAATCTCGGAGGAAGGAACCCACGATGAGCTGATGAAAAAGAATGGAAAGTACGCCGAATTATTCCGCATCCAGAGCAAATACTATAAGGAGGGGTCCCCGTGCGGCGATATAAATTGATTGTGAAAGGCCTTGGCGAGATCCACCGCATTCGTCCCGGTCTCATGTGCATAACCATCGTAAACGCAATTATAAATGTAGCCCTCCCCTTTATCAACATCTATATGTCTTCTATTCTACTAAACGCCATTGTCTCCCGGACATCGATGAAAACTTTGATACGCTATACACTGCTAACCGTGTTGTTAAATGCGGCATGCGGCCTTATCGCCAGCGCATCAAAGTCTTGGATGAACTTTTGGCAATCCGAATTTTCAAAGTTATATGAGTGGCGCTTAGCCCAAAAGACGATTGATTTGGATTTCAAAGATCTGGAAAACCCCGAAACGTTTCAAAAGAAGCAGCGCATAGACGAAATTCGAAATTTAAACTCTGGCGGTCTTTGGAAGCTGTTGGAGTCCTTTCCCAAAATTATCAATAGCGGCGCCACCTGTATCGTCGCCCTCGCTCTGACAAGTACATTGTTTTTTACCTTCGGAACGACAAACGGAAATGGCGTCTTGAAGTTTGTCTGCTCTCCCGCAGGCTCAATATCACTTTTCATACTCATTATTGCCAGTATTATTCTTGAGATGTACACCAACTCCGCTGTCACCAAAAAAATGTATTCTATCATGAACGGCTTTGTCTCCTTTAACCGTATTTTTTCCTATTACATAGAACACTACATCTCCACTTACCACGCCGGCAAGGATATTCGCCTGTACAATCAAAAGGGGCTTATCAATGCGGAATCAAACGCCCTATTTGGAGAGGCAAACCGCACTTTTACACGTTTATCCCGGAATCAGATCCGGTATTCTGGCATCAAAACCGCCGCGTCTGTGGCAATTTTGGCCGCCATCTATCTGTTCGTCGGGTTGCGGGCATTGGCCGGGTTATTCGGAGTCGGGAATATCCTTCTGTATATCAATAGTATTCAACAGTTCATCCGCGGGATTCAGGAAACAGCGGCGAATCTGAGCTCACTGCGCGTAAATCACGATGCGCTGCAAGCCTATTTTGACTATATGGAAATAGAGCCTGATATGCAAACGGGACAGTTACCCATCGCCCCGGCGGATCACTATGACATCACTTTTTGCGATGTTTCCTTCCGGTATCCGGGTACAGAGCAAGACGTATTAAAGCATGTCTCGTTTACTGTGCGCACCGGCGAAAAAACCGCACTCGTGGGCGTCAATGGGAGCGGAAAATCCACCATTGTAAAACTCATCTGTAGACTGTACGATCCCACGGAAGGCAAAATTCTGCTCAATGGAGTTGATATACGGTTATACCGCTACGAAGACTATATTTCACTGTTTGGAATCGTCTTTCAAGACTATAAGCTTCTGGCCTTTCCCTTGGGGCAGAATGTGGCCACATCGATACAATACAAAGATGAAACGGTCTTGGATTGCTTAAAAAAGGTGGGATTTGGAGGACGCCTGGCCAAGATGGATACAGGGTTGGATACGCCGCTTTACAAAGATTTTGACGAGGACGGAGTCGAAATCTCCGGAGGGGAGGCCCAAAAGATTGCCATCGCCAGAGCTTTGTATAAAAACTCCCCTTTTATCATCATGGACGAACCGACCGCCGCTTTAGACCCAATCGCAGAGGCAGAAATTTATGAAAACCTCAATGGCATTGTGGGGAATAAAACTGCGATCTTTATTTCTCACCGTCTGTCCTCCTGCCGATTTTGCCATCGGATTATGGTCTTTTCCGGTGGAACCCTGATGCAGACCGGCACCCATGACAGATTGTTAGAAGACAAAAATGGGACTTATTATTCTCTATGGGAGGCGCAAGCTCAGTATTATACGTAAACGAAATTGGAACACCAGACACTTCCGCAGGCGTTTTCTTGCTTTTCGGCTGATTCATCATCATATATTAAATCAACCCGACAAAAAAGACAAAAGGTGCCGTCCCACGCGATTCTATCGCGCTGAGACAGCACCTTCTCTATTAAACCGGCCGAACACTTGAGTACTCCTTACTTTTTCGCCTGTATATACTCGTCGATGGCCTTGGCCGCATGTTTTCCCGCTCCCATGGCCAATATAACCGTGGCGGCTCCGGTCACCGCATCCCCGCCTGCATACACGCCTTCGCGGGACGTCTGCCCCGACTCATCCTCCGTGATGATACACCCGTGGCGATTGGTGTCCAAGCCCTTGGTCGTATTGCGGATCAGAGGATTGGGCGAGGTTCCGATGGACATGATCACACAGTCTACGTCCAGCACATACTCCGAATCCGGAATCTCCACCGGCCGGCGGCGTCCCGACGCATCCGGCTCGCCCAGTTCCATCCGGACACAGCGCATTCCCTTCACAAATCCATCCTCCGTCCCCAATATCTCCGTTGGGTTATTCAGAACCCGGAAGACGATCCCCTCTTCCTTCGCATGCTCCACTTCCTCCAGGCGGGCGGGCATCTCCGCCTCCGACCGGCGGTACACAATGGAAACCTCCTCCGCGCCCAGGCGTTTGGCACATCTGGCAGCGTCCATGGCCACATTGCCGCCTCCGACCACCGCCACCTTCTTGGCGTGCTGAATCGGAGTCGCGCTTCCCTCCCGGTAGGCTTTCATCAGATTCACCCGGGTCAAAAACTCATTGGCCGAATAGACGCCCTTCAAATTTTCGCCGGGAATATTCATAAAACGCGGCAGTCCGGCGCCGGACCCAATAAAGATTGCCTCGAAACCATCTTCAAACAGCTCGTCGATGGACAGCACCTTGCCGATCACCATATTCGTCTCGACCTTGACGCCGATTTCCTTCAGCGATTCAATCTCCCTCTGCACGATCTCCTTGGGCAGACGGAACTGGGGGATGCCGTACACTAAGACGCCCCCCGCGGTGTGAAGCGCCTCGAACACCGTGACTTCATACCCGGCCTTGGCCAGATCCCCCGCACACTTCAGCCGGGAAGGACCACCCCCGATGCCGGC
>CAUFVC010000031.1:0-12282 GCA_959029275.1 uncultured Eubacteriales bacterium
CATCGGTTACAGTGGTTTTGGGGATCCGCGTCGTGGGCTCGCTGTTGATCTCAAGTCTTATTATCTTTCCGGCGGTGACGGCCTTGCAGATTTCAAGGGGATTTCGCGCTTCCCTTGTGATCTCATCTGTCATCTCCGTCAGCTGCGTCATCATTGGGATCACCCTAGCGTTCTTCTTAAATTGGCCGGCGGGGGCCACCATCGTACTGCTGAACGGCATCGCATTTTTATGTTCGCTGATTTTGAAACGGCTGCTGCGGAGATAGTATTTGTGCCGGAGCGTCACAGATAGCTCTTATGGCAGAAGGAAAATGAAGGCTCTAGAATGGAGGTTCCAATGGAATATCGAGATCTGTTTCGGGGGCACGGGATGAAGTGTACGCCCTCCCGGCTGCGGGTGTATCAGGTTCTGGAAAAAAATATTTCCCCGCTGGGAGCGCAGGAAATCTATGAAATTATCAATCGGGAGGAACACGTGGCGGATCTGTCCACGGTGTACCGCATTTTGAACACCTTTGTCCAACAGGGGATGGCCATCAGGACTGTGATAGACGGGGATGACAGAGCCCTGTATGAGGTGAAGCGCCATGAACATAAACATCATTTTGTTTGTCTGCGCTGTAAGGAGGTCTTTCCCCTGGCGGGGTGCCCTTTGGAGAGGTATGAGCAGAATCTAGGGCAGGAGGAAGGCTTTGTGGTGGAAGGCCATAAGCTGGAGATTTATGGATATTGCCCGAATTGTAAAGAGAAGCAGGAGGGGGAGGAATCCAAGTGATCCGGATCACACAGTTAAAAGTGCCGGTTGCGGAGGGGACACAGGAGCTCGAAGCGGCGATTTGCAAGCGGCTGGCCGTTCAGCCGGCGCAGCTGCGCAGCTGGAAACTATACCGGCGTTCCCTGGATGCCCGCCGCGGGCGGGAACTGGCCTATGTCTATACGGTGGACGTTCAAGTGGAAAAGGAATCCAAGGTCTGGGGAGCGATCCGAAAGAAACAGGGGCTGGAGAGGCTTGCCGGTGAATTTTTGTACCATGTACCTCAGCCTTCGGAGGGACAGAGTAAAATCCTATCCCACCGCCCTGTCGTTGTGGGATTTGGACCGGCAGGGATCTTCTGCTCGCTGATACTGGCGAGGGCCGGTATCCCGCCCATTGTCGTAGAGCGCGGAAAGCCGGTGGAGGACCGGGCCAAAGATGTGGAAGTATTTTGGACGGAGCGAGTGTTGCAGCCAGAGTCCAATGTGCAGTTTGGCGAGGGGGGCGCCGGGACTTTTTCCGATGGCAAGCTCAATACGCTTGTGAAAGACAAAAACCGCCGCGGGCGGTTTGTATTGGAAGAGATGGTCAAAGCCGGTGCGCCGGAGGAGATCCTGTATGTCAATAAACCTCATGTTGGGACGGATCGGTTGCGGCACATGGTGCGGAATCTTCGGGAAGAAATCATCAGCTTAGGGGGCGATATCCGGTTCCAAACGCGCCTCGTGGATTTTCAAACGGGGGACCAGGGGGAGATTCGGAAAGTTCTCCTGGAGGCCGCCTCGGGGGAGAGGGAGTGGGTTGAAACGCGGGCCCTTATGCTGGGAATCGGCCACAGCGCGCGGGATACCTTTGCACTGTTGGAGAAGCGAGGCGTTGCCCTGAAGCCAAAGGCTTTTGCCATGGGCCTTCGCATCGAGCATTTGCAGGAAGCGGTTAACCGGGCGCAGTACCGTGAACACGCTGGCTCCCCGTTCCTGGGGGCGGCGGACTATAAATTGGCCCACCATACAGCCAGCGGGCGGGGCGTGTATACCTTTTGTATGTGCCCTGGGGGCGTCGTCGTGGCTTCCGCCTCGGAACAGGGGGGTGTTGTGACCAATGGGATGAGTTACTATGCCCGGGATGGCGTCAATGCCAACAGTGCGCTTCTAGTCACCGTAACCCCGGAGGATTATCAGTCTTTTGGCGCAGGCCCCCTGAGCGGCGTGGCCTTTCAGCGCGACCTGGAGCATAAGGCGTTCATCCTGGGCGGCGGCGATTGGAGCGCTCCTGTCCAGAGGGTGGGAGATTATTTGGAGAAACGACCGTCCAAAGGGTGGGGCCGTGTGGAGCCGAGTTTTACCGGCGGCCGAAAACCGGCCAATCTGTGGGAGATTCTTCCGGAGTTTGTGGCGAGAGCGCTGGAGGAAGGGATTCGCGCCTTTGATGGTATGCTGGCCGGATTTGCCGACCCGGATGCTATCCTGACCGGGGTGGAGTCTAGAAGTTCGTCCCCTGTACAAATCTTGCGAGATGGCGGGACGTTGCAGAGCAGTGTGCCGGGACTCTATCCCATGGGGGAAGGCGCCGGTTACGCAGGCGGTATCATGTCCGCCGCCATGGACGGGATGAAGGCGGCGGAGGCGTTGCTGGCGGGTGAGAGCCAGAGCTAGGAATGGATGCCTAGGCCCAGGGCCGCTGCTTACGCCGGCGTGACATAGAGCGTCTGTTGGTGGGTATAGATAACAAAGCCGGGTTTTGAGCCGGCCGGCTTTTTTACATATTTCCGCAGAGTATAGTCCACCGGAACGTTGCTGCCGGCGGAAGCTTTAGAATGCGCCGCGGCTAGGGTGGCCGCCTCTAGAATGCTGGCCATGGTGTAGTCTTTTTCGAATTCTAGGCCAGCGCAAAAGAGAATTGTGTGGGAGCCGGGGATGTCTTTTACATGGAACCAATAATCGTAAGGCGACGCGGTCCGAAAGGTGAGCGTATCGTTTTGAATATTATTTTTTCCGATCAGCACCCGCAATCCCTCGGACGTATGGAATTCCAGCGGCTTGGAAGTGCTGAGATTTTTCTTAGCTTTTCTCGTTTTGCGGATGTAACCGGTCTCGTGCAGCTCAAGACGGATATCCTCAAGATCCTTTTCACAGTCCGCAAGGGCGAGAGCGCTTACAATGCTGTCCAGATAGGAAATTTCCTCGTAGGTTTGCGCCAACTGCTCTGTCAGAGCGGCTTCCGTTCGCTTTTGTTTATTATATCGATTGAAATAGCGCTGAGCATTTTGGGAGGGGCTGAGATTGGAATCCAGCGGGATCGTCACAGTGGGGGCCTCATCCTCATAAAAATTGGCGACGGAGACGCTGGTCATTCCTTTTTTGATTTGATAGATATTGGCGGTTAACAATTCACCGAAAATCCGGTCCTGCTCCCGATCCATCGTGTCTGCCATCTGCTGCTCCTGAAGCCCGGCTTTTTTGCGCGCCCGCTCCAAGTTCGTCTGGATGAGCTTGTGGAGATCCTGAGATTTTTGGAGGATTTTGTTTTGTACGTCCTGTTTGGCATAAAAAACGTCGAGCAGTGACGATAGCGTATCGTATTCCTGAAAGGGGACCGCCTCCATAGAAAAATAAGGCAGGACTGAGAATTCGGAAGGGATGTCGCCTTCGCGGTAGATTCGATATGTGAATGCCTGGTCCAGCACAGAGGCAAACAATTGATGAAAAGCCGTGTAGACCGATTGCTTAGCGGAAGCCGACAGCTCTGCTAAAAGAGACTTATCGGCAACGCCAGCCCTGTAACAGATTTCGCGGGCGGAGAGAGGACAGAGGCCGTTTAGAGACTGGTAGAAGGATTTGCCGAGAACCGTTCCATTCTGTTCCAGGATCTGGAAAAGTGAGTCCGCATCGTGAAGTAGCAGCGGATTGGCCTTGTCGTTGTGGTGAGAGCGGGCGTAGGGGAGGCCTGGGAGGACGGTGCGGAATTTGCTCATCTGGTCCGTTACATGGCGCATCGCATCGATGATACGGCCATTTTCATCCGTCAAAATTAGATTGCTGTGCTTTCCCATAATCTCTAGAATGATCTTTTTCGTGCAGAGATCCCCCATTTCATTAAACACTTCCACGGAGATTTCAATGATTCGGTCAAAATCAATCTGGGCGATATCCGTAATCTTTCCGCCGGCAAAGTGCTTGCGAAATAGCATACAGAACATAGGCGGGGATAGCGGAGTCTCCGGCTTTTTTTCTGTTATGTGCAATCGCGGGTGGGCGGCTTGACAAGTTAAAAGCAGGCGGTAATTCTGCCCAAGGCTTCGTATGCTTAGAACTGCCTCGTCCGCTTCCGGTTGGTAAATCTTGTCGATGCGACCGCCTAGAAGACGCTGGCGAAGTTCGCTGCAGATCTGAAAGGTGGTTATTCCATCAAACGCCATACAAGGACCTCCTGTAATAAAATGAACCATGGTTTCTGGCAGCATGGGGGCAGACACGAAAAAGCGTTGCTTTTCGTGTTCGCTTCGCTCGCCAAATCGCCAGGAAGCGTGAGTCTCATGCAAGCATGGCCTACTAACCAGACCGCAGTGCAACCGTGCCTGCGCTTAGCGCAGGCACGGTCACGGGCTTCGCCCTATGTTCGGCCATAGCAAAGCATAAAAATATGCAAGCCTATTTTTATGCTTCACTATCTCCTTACGCACTGCTCATGGCTTTCGTGGACATTATACCATAGTTTGGCGGTGGAGGATATAGTTTTTTACGGTTTGACATTTTTGGGGAAAAAGGGTACAATCAGGCCATCGGCATGGAGGGAGGGCTGCTATGAATAGCCAACCGATACACTATCTTGAGATTGAGTTTTTTGACGATTTTCCTGTATATCATTTTTCCTATACGCAGAAGAGTGCGGCGAACATCGAGATGCACTATCACAACGGTCTTGAGATCGGGCTTTGTGTGGAAGGGACGGGCGTTTTCTTTATCGGGGATCAGGTATGCCCTTTTACAAAGGGGGATATTTCCATCATTATGCCGGGATGGCCGCACATCGCGCAGAGTCCCAATGAGAGGCCGAGCCAGTGGAACTATATCACGATTAACACGGATGGATTTCCATTTGCATTGCGATATCCGCACAATGAAATCCTATCGGATCACGGCCTGACAGAGCTGGTGCGGCTCATTTTTTCTGAGCTGCATGAACAGGGGGAGGGCTACAGGGAGGCGGTACTTTCCCTGCTGCAAGTGCTTTTTATCCGGTTGAACCGACAGGGGAACGCGAAGGAAATTCGGCCGGAGGGAAACGAAGATTTGGAAATGATACTGCCGGCGCTCAACTATTTGTCTCAGAATTATCGGGAGGATGTGAACGTCTGTCAGATGGCGAAGGCTTGTAACCTTAGCGAGTCTCATTTTCGCAGAGTGTTCAAAAGGCTGACAAAAGACTTGCCTCTGGCCTACCTAGTGAAAATACGCCTTAAAATGGCGGCTGTCTTGCTGGAATCAAGCGAGAGCCCCATCGCGTATATCGCCCAGGAGGTAGGCTTTAAGTCGATATCCTCTTTCAACCGTCAGTTTCGGAATCAGTACCAGACAACGCCAAGGCAGTGGAGGAATTTTCACAAACCCTTTGGCTAAAATTCTTGCTTTTTGACGCAGCGTACTTTATAATAGAAAAGAGCGCAGATGCGCAAAATGAAGCGGGGGGTAATGGAGATGGCTAGAAGTATGACCGGATTCGGAAGAGGGGAGTTCGCGCTTGAGGGAAAGCGGTTTACCGTGGAGATCAAAACCGTCAATCACCGCTATTTCGAACCGAATATACGGATAAGCCGCAAGATCAGCTCTCTGGAACCATCTGTGCGCGATATGCTGAAGCGCTGGATCTCCCGCGGCAAAGTGGATGTGTATATCAACTACGAGGATGACGGGGCTCCTGCGGAAGGCGTGCTGGTGAATGAAGCGCTTCTGGGAGAGTACGTGGAGGCGCTGCGAAAGGCGGGACTCCCTCTGGGACTTGCAGATGATCTGTCCCTAAGTCATATCCTGTCCTTTCCGGAAGTAGTAAAGACACACGCAGCGGCCGAGGACGAGGAGTATATCCAGTCGCTGTTAATGCAAGCGCTGACGGAGGCGCTGAACAATCTGACCGCCATGCGGGAGAAGGAGGGCGGCGCCATCCGCCGGGATCTGCTGGACAAGCTGGACGCCATGTCGCAGCTTGTGGAGGAGATCAGACAGCGCGCCCCGATGGTGGTGTACAATTATCGGGATAAACTGCGGGCGCGGATGGAGGAACTTCTGGGTGAGGCCAAGGTCCCCGCGCTGGATCCGGGCAGACTGGAGACGGAGGTTGCGCTGTTTGCGGACCGATGCTGTATCGACGAGGAGTTGACCAGGCTATCCAGTCATATCCAGCAGTTTAGGCAAGCTTTGGATTTGAAGGAAGCGTCAGGGCGAAAGCTTGACTTTCTGACACAGGAGTTGAACCGCGAGGCCAACACCATCGCGTCCAAGTCCAATGATCTGGAGATTACCAGGGCGGCGCTGGATATGAAGAATGAAATCGAGAAGATCCGGGAACAGATACAGAACCTAGAATAAATGGAGGCAGTATATGCAGATCAAGTTGATAAACATAGGATTTGGGAGCATTGTCAATGCAAACCGCTTGATTGCCATTGTCAGTTCAGAATCAGCGCCGATCAAGCGCAAGATTCAGGAGGCCAGGGAAGCCGGTATGCTTGTGGACGCCACCTATGGGAGAAAGACGAGAGCCGTCCTGATTGCGGACAGCGGCCATGTGATACTATCCGCGATTCAGCCGGAAACGGTGGCCAACCGCCTCAACGCCAAGGAGCTGGACACGCCGGAGGATGACGAGGAGATGCAGGAGGCGGAGCAGGGATGAGGCAAGGAGTATTGGCTATCGTTTCCGGCTTCTCCGGGGTTGGCAAGGGAACCGTGGTCAAGGAGCTTGTGAGGCGGTATCCCTATGCCCTCTCGATTTCTGCTACGACGCGGCAGCCCCGCGAGGGAGAGCAGCATGGGAGAGAATATTATTTTATCCAGCGGGAAGAATTTGAAGAGATGATTCGCCGCGGCGAGCTGTTTGAGTGGGCAAGGTATGTGGATAACTACTATGGCACACCCAAGTCCTTCGCCATGGAGGCGTTGGCAGAGGGGCGGGATGTTATCCTGGAGATCGAGGTTCAGGGAGCGCTGAAAGTCAAAGAGATGGTCCCGGACGCCCTCATGATCTTTGTGGTACCGCCGAGTATGCAGGCGTTAAAGGAGCGACTTACGGGCCGTGGGACGGAGAGCCAGGAGGCCATCGCAAAGCGTCTGCGCCGCACCGTGGAGGAGATCCCATTTGTTCAGAAGTATGAGTACGTGGTGATCAATCGCACGGTGGAATCCTGCGCCGACGAGATTCACGCGATCGTCTCAGCCAGCCATGCGAGATTGGAGCGGAATCTTGACCATCTAGAGAATCTGCGCCTTCAGGGGATGGAGCTGAACGCGAGGTAAAGCCCCTTTGTCCTAACAGAAAATCCGCCGGAGGGCGCAAAAAGTTCGTGGAACGTGAACTTTTTATCCTAATAGAAAATCCGCCGGAGGCGGCTTAGATCCGAAGAACCGAAGGTTCTCCTAAAGTTCGCGGAACGCGAACTTTTAAAATTTAGGGCTAGCTTTTTTTCTAGGAATCTGGTATCATAAAAAGGATGCATGGCGGCTTCGCCGCGCAATCTGAGTTAGGAGTGAGATGAATGCTGCACCCATCATATCAAGAATTGATTGATCATATTAATGAAGTTAACAGGGAAAAGAATATACCGGAGATTAACAGCCGATACAGCGTGGTGATCGCGGCCGCGAAGAGGGCCAGAAGTTTGATTGACGGCGATTACCCCACGGTGCCGGTGAAGGGAAGCCGTCGGGTTTTGTCCATCGCGGTGGAGGAGATGAAGGACGAAAAAATCGGCATTTTCACAAAGGAACCGGCCAAAGAGACGGCGGCGGTGGGGTACGACGATATGTCCGTCGTGGATTTCAGCGCCGATATCGAGGAAGAAGAATAGCGTATGGCGCGGCAGTTCGCCCAAGTTATTGTCAATCTGCATCACCAGAAAGTCGATCAAATTTATACGTATCGAGTGCCGGAAGAACTTCAATCTGTTTTGGAAGAGGGCATGATGGCGGAGGTGCCGTTTGGTCCGCGCAATCATAGGATCGAAGGGTTTGTCATCGGGCTCTCCACTGAGTGCTCCATCCCGGATGACAAGGTGAAGTCCATCCGGCGAATCCTGCGGCGGGAGCCGGTTTTTACGAAAAACAATCTGGCGCTTGCCCAGAGGATGAAGGAAGAGCTGGGCGCCCCTCTATCCTCCTGTCTGGAGCTGTTTGTCCCCCGTTTGCTGATGCAGGAGGAGAAGCTGGTGGACATGGTCCAAGTGATGCCGGACGCGGGAGAGATGGGCGCCGCCAGGCCAGGCATTCGACAGCAAGAATTTTTGAGCGCGTTGGCGGCAATGCCGGAGGGAAAGGGAAAGCTCAAGGAGATCCGCAAGGCTTCGCCCATTACGGGTGCATCGTTGGATTCCCTTAAGGTGCAGGGACGAATTCGTATATGGAAAGAGCCGGAGGGGGAACCGCCGGCTACTTTGCTTTATGAAGAGGGAGAGCTGGAGCGGCCCAAGAAGCTGAACGAAGAGCAGCAAAACGCGGTGGACGCCATTGCCGCTTCCATCCGGAAAGGGCAAAAGGAGACATTTCTGCTCCACGGCGTGACGGGCAGTGGCAAGACGGAAGTTTACATGCAAGCCATCGACCGTGCAATGCGAGCTGATAAGCAGGCGATTCTGCTGGTCCCGGAGATCAGTTTGACTCCGCAGCTGATCCAGGTCTTTCGCAGGCGATTCGGCAGGCGCGCTGGCGTCACCCACAGCCGCATGACAGATCAGGAGCGAGCCTGGCAGTGGAAGCTGGCGAAGGAGAACCGTATCCAAGTCATGATCGGCCCGCGCTCAGCCCTCTTCACACCCTTCTCGAAGCTGGGCCTTATCGTGTTGGACGAAGAGCATGAGACGACCTATAAGTCAGAGCAGACGCCGCGGTATCACGCCCGGGACATTGCCCAAGCTATGGCGGAACAGTCGGGATGTCCCCTCGTTCTCGGGTCCGCAACCCCCGCTGTGGAGACCTATTACCGCGCCCTTCAGGGGGAGTATACGCTATTGCGGTTGACCAAGCGGGCGGTGGAGAGGGCCAGTATGCCGAAGATCACCACGGTGGATATGCGCCAGGAGATGGCGGAGGGCAATATGTCCATTTTTTGCCGCCGCTTGCAGCAGGGGATTGCGGATCGGTTGGCGAAAGGAGAACAGGTGATTTTGTTCCTGAACCGAAAAGGGCACTCAACTTTCGTCAACTGTAGAAGCTGCGGGTTTGTCCTCAAATGCCCCCGATGCGACCTGCCGTATACGTGGCACAAAGATGCGAGGCGGCTGATCTGCCATCACTGTGGAAAAGAGGCTGAGATGGTTACATCCTGCCCGCAATGCGGCTCCGCGTACATCAAATACTTTGGAGCCGGAACGCAGAGGGTGGAGGAAGAGGTACAACGCCTGTTTCCCCAGGCCAGGATATTGCGCATGGATATGAATACCACTGGCCGAAAGGGTGCATATGAGACGGCGTATCACACATTCCAAAATCGGGACGCCGACATCCTGGTGGGGACGCAGATGATCGCCAAGGGCTTGGACTTCCCCTATGTAACCCTTGTCGGCGTAGTGGCGGCGGATATGACCCTGTATTCCAGCGACTATCACAGTACGGAACGGACGTATCAGCTCCTGACACAGGTTGCCGGACGCGCTGGCAGAGCTGGGCTGGAGGGAGAGGTGCTGTTACAGACCTACTCGCCGGACCATTATTGCATTGAGGATGTGGTCAAACAAGATTACGGGGCGTTCTATGCCAATGAGATAACCGCCAGAAAGCTTCTCAATTGCCCTCCCTTTACCCATATTCTCCAATTTTTGCTGACCTCTCTCCACGAAGAACAGCTGATCCAGTGCGCCAGGGATTTCTATCAACTGCTGGAGCGCTATGGGAAAAAACGAGGGTTCCAGCTTTTAGGGCCATCCCCGGCTTCCACAGCCAGAATCAACAATGTATTTCGGTGGAAGATTCTGGTCAAATACCCGGATGCCGCTAGGCTTACGGCTTACGGCCGCTATTGTCAGGAGCAATACCAAAAGAAGAATGCCAAAATGGGAATCCAGATGGATCTAGATCCGGTGACAATGTTTTAGCATATTGAAAGGATGTGTTCGGAATGGCGCTTCGCAATATACGAAAAGAGCATGATGAAATTTTAAGAAAACCTTCGCGAAAGGTGGAATTATTTGACGATCGGCTGCAAACACTGATTGATGATATGTTTGAGACCATGTACGACGCCCAGGGATGCGGTCTAGCCGCCGTGCAGGTCGGCATTCTCAAACAGGTTATCGTCATCGATACGGAGCAACCGGGGGAAAAGTTGGTGCTGATCAACCCGGAGATTGTGGAGACATCGGGGGTACAGAGAACAGCGGAGGGATGTCTTAGCATTCCCGGAAAATCGGGAATTGTAAAACGGCCTATGATTGTAAAAGTTCGCGCGCTGGACCGCGAGGGCAAGCCCTTTGAGAAGGTAGGCCACGGATTATTGGCAAAAGCCTTCTGCCATGAAATCGATCATTTGAGCGGCATTCTCTTTGCGGATAAAGTGGAAGAATGGGTGGAAGAGTAGAGGCGAGGTGGAGAGATGCGCATCGTATTTATGGGGACTCCGGAATTTGCCGCCTATATCTTGCGGGAGGTGGCCCGGTTGGAACATGAGGTCGCCGGCGTCTATACGCAGCCGGACAGGCCGCAGGGGCGAAAGGCCATATTAACGCCTCCCCCTGTGAAACAATTGGCAATGGAATTGGGACTGCCGGTTTACCAGCCGAGACGGGTGAAGTCACCGGCTGCCGTGGAGCAGTTGCGGGACCTCCATCCGGACATAATATTGGTAGCAGCTTACGGCCAGATGCTGTCGCAGGAAATTTTGGACATCCCGGCATTTGGATGCGTGAACATCCACGGATCCCTATTGCCTAAGTATCGGGGAGCCGCCCCAATCCAGTGGGCGATTGCCAACGGAGAGACCGTGACCGGTGTGACGGCGATGCAGATGAATGCCGGCATGGATACGGGCGACATGATTCTGAAACGGGAGGTTCCTATTGGGAACGAGGATACGGCGGAGACGCTTTACGATACATTGGCGGCCGCTGGCGCAGAGCTGACGGAGGAGGTTTTGGCGATCCTTTCCAGGGGAGAACGCCTCCCGAGAGAACCGCAGCGGGAGGAAGACGCCACCTATGCCCCCATCTTGACAAAGGAAGATGGCTGCATCGATTGGACCATGGGCGCCAGACAGATCCTAGACCGAATTCGCGGCTTTACCCCGTGGCCGTCGTGCTATACCTATCTGCGAGGGCAAAAGCTGGCGATCTGGAAGGCCTCCCTTGTTGACCCGGAAAAAGAGGGAGAGCCTGGGCGGGTGCTCCCGTCCCCGAAGAAGGCGTTTTGGGTCCAGACGGGAAGGGGCGTCATCGCCGTGGAACAGTTGCAGCTCCAGGGAAAAAAGCTGATGCCGGCCGGTGCATTTTTGTCGGGAAATAAAGTAGTGGGGGAAATCTTACGCGGAGAGTGATGCAGGATGTTTTATATTGATCCTTATTATCTGATTTTAGTGCTGCCGACGCTGATCTTCGCCATGTATGCGCAATATAAGGTGAAAAGCACGTATCAAAGGTACAGCCAAGTCCCCTGCCGCATGGGCTATACCGGTGCGCAGGCAGCGGATGTGATTCTGCGCGGCGCCGGAATCTTCGATGTGGGAATTGAGCATGTAGCGGGACAGCTCTCAGACCACTATGACCCTAGAAAGAAAATGCTGCGCTTATCGGACAGCGTATTTGACAGCACGTCCATTGCTGCGCTTGGCGTAGCGGCCCACGAGGTGGGACATGCGATACAGCATCATGAGGGATACCTCCCTTTAAAGCTGCGAAATGCCATTATACCGGTTACCCAGATCGCCTCCAACCTGTCGATGCCCTTGATTTTTCTCGGAATCCTCTTCGGCGGCGTGCGGGGCAATACGGATTTTGGGTATTTCTTGATTCAGATTGGAATCCTGCTCTTTGGAGCGGCGGTGGTCTTTCAGCTCATCACGCTGCCGGTGGAATTCAACGCATCCAGGCGGGCCATCGCCATACTTGGCAGCAGCAATCTTCTGCTGGAAGATGAGCTTCCCCAGGCGAGACGGGTTTTATCGGCGGCGGCCATGACCTACGTGGCGGCCGCTGCGACAGCCCTTGCAAGCTTGCTCCGGCTGCTATTGCTATTTGGCAGGAGAAACGGCAATGACCGATAACAGTTGGAGTGCCCGGCGGGAAGCGGCCCAGGCCCTTATTGACATATTATATGACAAAGGGTATTCCT
>CAUFVC010000032.1:0-12175 GCA_959029275.1 uncultured Eubacteriales bacterium
GAGCGGTGTGCCGTCCGGTTATCAGCCCCAGGGCTTGGAAAGGAAGCCGGCGCCACGCTGGGAGTGAATCGCTCCCTCTATCAGGGGCTGTTCTTAGCGCCCCAGGTGACAGCCGGGGCGGTGAAGACGGCCGTCTTTGCCTCCGCCCTGTTTCAGCGGCTCGGATACCAGGTTTCACCGGGGCCGGATGAGAGCCGCCACGATATCGTACAGGCTATTGCGCTGGGGAGGCCGGAAGCGGTCTTATCCTTCTGCCGGGGCATTCAGAAGGCGGCTCCCGTTGACTCCTATGTGACCCCGGAGCCATGGGACATGCCCGGCTACGATTGCCCGGTTGTCATGGCCGCCGGCGCTTTCGTGCAGGGGTCCTCCATCGAACTATCGGCGGACGGGCCAATGAAGCCGCCGTACATTGTGTATTTCCAGGGCGGCCTCACATGGAGCCATGGAAAATTCGGAATTATGAAAGCGCTGCAGGAATTAAAAAATGACGGTCTGATCCAACAAGGGCCGCTGAAAGAATGAGAAAGCTAGGGGGGCGTTTTTCCGATCCTATCTGCGTCGGATAGGGGCGGGGAAGGATGCGCCCTTTTTTCACAGTAAAAGATTGGGTTGTCAAGCTGGCGGCTTTGCCGCGGAGCGCAAAAAATAGGACAGGGGGATGCTATGCGGCTGCCTGAAACATATGCCCGCCAGATGCAAGAGCTTTTGGGACAGGAGTACGAGGCGTACATGGAATCTTTTGAGCGGGAGTACAGCCAGGGGCTCCGGGTCAACACAAGAAAGATCTCCCCGGAAGCATTTTTAGACCTTTGGGGCGAGTCTTTGGCGCCCGTGCCATGGTGCTCGGCGGGATTTTATCTGAGCCCGGGAGGAAAACTTCCTTCGAAACATCCGTTTTATTTTGCGGGGGCGTACTATTTGCAGGAGCCAAGCGCCATGGCGCCGGCGTCGATCCTTCCCGTTGAGCCGGGGGACAGGGTTTTAGATCTCTGTGCGGCTCCAGGGGGGAAAAGTACCCATTTAGCAGCGCGCCTTCAAGGGAGGGGAGTCCTAGTATCCAACGATGTCAGCGCTTCCAGGGCAAAGGCGCTGCTCAAGAATTTAGAGCTCTTTGGCACGGAAAATGCGGTGGTCACGTCGGAGGCGCCGTATAAGCTCGCGTCCCGGTTTGCAGGATATTTTACCAGGATTCTCGTGGACGCCCCCTGTTCAGGGGAGGGGATGTTTCACAAGGACCCGTCCATTGCGAAGAATTGGGAGCAGTACGGCAGCGCCTACTATGCCAAGATCCAGGAAGAGATCCTGGACAGCGCGGCGGCCATGTTGGCCCCCGGCGGGATGTTGCTATACTCCACATGTACCTTTTCGCCGCTGGAGGATGAGCAGACGGTGCAGAATTTTATGCAGCGGCACAGGGAGTATCAGCTCGTGGAGATTCCCAAATGCGGAGGGATGGCCGACGGGCGGCCGGAGTGGATCCCTGGGGGGGACAGCGCGCTGCGGCGGTGTGCCAGGTTCTGGCCACACCGGCTGCGGGGAGAAGGCCATTTTGCCGCCCTCCTTTCGAAGGAGGGCTCCCTCCTTCAAAAGGAGGGATCGGCGGAACAGACGGATCATGCCGGCTCCGCCGGGCGAAGGCGAGAGTTGGAGCCCTTCTATCAATTTGTGGAGGATACGCTGGCTGTGGAGGCGGCGTCCCTGCCAGGGGCACACCAAATGCCACAGCTCTTGGGAGAGCGGCTGTACTGGATGCCTGTGGAGATGGAGGCGCTGGCTGGTCTTCGCATCCTGCGCAATGGCCTGTACGCCGGGGACATCAGAGGGGGGCGGTTTGAACCGTCGCAGGCATTCGCCCTTGCCCTGAAAAAAGAGCAGGTCCGCAAACTGGCGGCGTTTGATGTGGAAGATCCCGCGGTCATCCGCTATTTGAAGGGGGAGACACTGCCCAGCCAGTTTGCTCCGGGCTGGAATCTGGTATGCGCCGGACCCTTTGGCCTAGGCTGGGGGAAGGCCAGCGGCAGTCTGCTAAAAAACAAATATCTAAAAGGTTGGCGATATCAGTAGGAGGTGATAGGATGGGGACAGGGTTTCTGCCCATGAGCCAGAGTGAGGTTCAGGAGCGGGGCTGGGACGGCGTGGATTTTGTTGCGGTCACGGGGGATGCGTACGTTGATCATCCGTCTTTCGGGATCGCGGTCATCAGCCGCGTGCTGGAATCCTATGGCTACCGCGTTGCCATCCTGTCCCAGCCCCGGTGGGACCGGCCCGTTGATTTCACCCGGTTTGGCCGGCCGCGCCTAGGATTTCTCATCACCTCCGGGAATCTGGATTCCATGGTGAACGCCTATACGGTGGCGAAACGAAAGCGGGACCAGGATCTGTACTCGCCGGGCGGCAAAACGGGGAGACGGCCAGACCGCGCGGCGGCGGTATACTCCCGGTTGGCGAAAAAAGCGTATCCGGATTGCCCTGTTCTGCTGGGAGGACTGGAGGCCAGCCTGCGCCGGCTTGGGCATTACGACTACTGGAAGGATCAGGTTATGCCCTCCATTTTGCTGGACAGCGGGGCTGACCTTCTCATCTATGGGATGGGAGAGACCAGCATTGTGGAGGTTGCCCAGAGCCTGGAATCCGGCATCCCGGTCCGGGAGATCACCTATGTGCGGGGAACGGTTTATCAAAATCCCGTGTTGGACCGCGAGGTGGACTACTTGACTCTGCCCCCCTTTTCCTCCGCCAGCAGGCCCACAAAGGAAGGAAAACAGGACTACGCGCGCAGCTTCCAGACGCAGATGGCCAACACGGACCCCTATACGGCCAAGACGCTTGTGGAGCCCTATGAGGATGGATATATCGTGCAGAATCCGCCGGCCTATCCTTTGGAGCGGGAGGCGTTGGACCGAATCATGAGCCTTCCCTATGAGAGAACGTACCCGGCGGTGTATGAAGCGGAGGGCGGCGTTCCCGCTATTTCGGAGGTCCGGTTTTCCATCGCACACAATCGAGGCTGTTTTGGGGGATGCAATTTCTGCGCTCTGACCTTTCATCAAGGGCGGATCGTCACATCCCGCAGCCGGGAATCGGTTGTGGAGGAAGCCAGGAAGATGACAGAGCAGCCGGATTTTAAAGGGTATATCCACGACGTGGGCGGGCCGACCGCAAATTTTCGAGGTCCCGCTTGCGCGAAGCAGGCCAGCCGCGGCGCCTGCGCCCACCGGCAATGCCTGTTTCCGCAGGCGTGCCCGAATCTGGAGGCGGATCACCGCGACTACATGGAACTGCTGAGGGAGCTGCGCCAGCTGCCAGGCGTGAAGAAGGTCTTCATCCGCTCCGGCATCCGGTTTGACTATGTGCTTGCCGATACCCATTCGGATTTTTTGCGGGTCTTGGCGGCCCACCATGTGAGCGGACAGCTGAAAGTGGCGCCGGAGCGTGTCTCACCCCGGGTATTGTATTACATGGGAAAGCCAGACCGCGCTGTCTTTGACCGCTTTGTTCAAAAGTATGGGGATGTCAACGCCGAGCTTGGCAGCAAGCAGTACTTGGTCCCCTATTTCATGTCGAGCCATCCGGGTTCGACACTGAAAGATGCGGTTGTACTCTCCGAATACTTGCGGGACTGTGGACTCAGGCCGGAGCAGGTGCAGGATTTCTATCCGACTCCGTCTACCGCGTCCACGTGCATGTACTATACCGGTTTGGACCCGCGGGATCTGAAACCGGTATACGTGCCGCGGTCTCCCCATGAGAAAGCAATGCAGAGGGCTCTGATTCAGTACAGAGATCCGCGCAACTACAGTTTGGTCTTGGAAGCGCTGCTCAGGACGAAGCGATGGGATCTCATCGGATATGGAGAGAATGCGCTGATTGCGCCGCCGAAAGGGCAGAATGTCCGGATGTCTTTTCAGGATCCATCGGTGCAGAGGGAGTGGGAACGGTATCTGGAAAAGCATCCGGCGGCCATGCCCCCCAGAAAGTCATCCGGCAAAAAGAAAGGACGGTATCGACATGTATGATATGATCATCGTTGGAGCAGGGCCCGCAGGGGCCACACTGGCAAGAGGGCTGGGACGGCGCTATCGGGTATTGCTGGTAGATAAGCGGAATTTTGACAGTGAGGCTAAGAGGGATAGCCGTGAGAAGAGCTGTGGGGGACTGCTGGACCCAAGCGCCCAGAAGGCGCTGACGAGATTAAATCTGGCTCTGCCAAAGTCGGTGCTGGCCTCGCCGCAAGTTTTTGCCATCCGCGCCATCGACCTGGACAACCAGATGGAGCGGTATTACCAGAAACAGTATGTCAATGTGGATCGAGTGGAGTTCGACCGATGGCTTGTCCAGAAGGCCGTCGCTCAGCGGGGGGTCACGCTGATGGAGGAGGCTTCTGTGGTGGGTTTCCGGGAGGATCCCCATTTTATTCAGGTAAAGATCAAGCAGAATGGAAAGGTGCAGTATGCCAACGCCCGGTATTTAGTGGGGGCGGACGGCGCTGCTTCCATGGTGCGCCGCCATAAAGAATTTTCCTATCCGCTGGTCTGCCGGGCGCCCCGAGAATATGTGAGTATACAGCAGTGGCTGCCGGTAAAGGAGGATATGCCGTACTTTCTGGCGATCTTTGACCAATATATTACGGATTTTTATTCCTGGATGATTCCGGAAAACGGGCGTGTCCTGCTGGGGAGCGCCATTCCAAAATCGCCGGATGCGCGGCTGAAATTCGAGTACCTGAAGGCCAGACTGGTGGAGAGAGGCTTTAAGCTGTGCCAGCCGGAGAAGACGCGGGGCGCCATTATCTTGCGGCCGCGCCCCTTTGGCAGCGTTGATACAGGCGGCGGCCGCGTATTCCTCACCGGCGAGGCGGCGGGCCTCATCAGTCCTTGTTCCGCTGAGGGGATTAGCTATGCCCTGAACAGCGCCCTGGCATTGACGCACACCTTTATGAGCGCTGAGGAAAAAGCGCTACAGCGAGTATACTATCAAAAAACCAGCGAGCTCCGCCTCAGCATTTTCCTGAAAAGTTTCAAATCCCCGATTATGTATACACCGATTCCTCGGGGCCTCGTGTTCCGAAGCAGGCTTTTGAGTATGCCGGTTGAGGAAACGGGAGCTTTTGCTTGGTCTCCAAAACAAATGTGGTAAGGAGAAGCGCCATGGATTCAATTACATTCCTGCACATGGCAGATTTACACGCGGGGAAAAATTTCCACCATGCCAGCTTCGGCTCCGTGCTGGGAAAGTCCCGCAGGCGAGAGATCATGGACACGTTTTACCGCATTGTGGATATGGCGGTGGAGACAAAAGTGGATTTTCTTTTGATAGCGGGCGATCTGGTGGAGGCGGAGTACATCAGCAGGCGAGACCTGCGCAACATGCAGTGGAAGCTGGAGCAGGCGGCTGGACAGAGTGATCTCCGGGTGATTTTGATTGCGGGTAATCACGATTATCTGTCAAAGGACAGCATCTACGGGGATTCCGCCTGGCCACCCAACGTGACGGTCATGCCTGCGGGTTTTTCCGTGCAGCGGTTTGCTGATAAAGATACGGAGATCGGGGCTGTCAGCTGGGATGTGGCGGAGATGAAGGCTCTGCCTGACACCCCGTGGGAGGGAGACGACTCCCAGTTCCGCATTCTACTCCTTCACGGGGATCTGTATGGGAAAGAGAGCCCCTATCTGCCCTTGGACCTACGGCGATTGCAGGAGATTCCGGCACACTATATCGCCCTGGGGCACATCCACAAACCGGATATGGTTCGGTTTCCTGACGGGCGCGGGGCGGCCTATCCGGGGAGCCCTGAGCCGCTGGATTTCTCCGAGACCGGCGCCCACGGCGTGATCAAGGGGACGCTGCGGCGTGAGGGAGGTCACGTCCGCCTTGACTTTGCGTTTGTCCCCATGGCACAGCGGCAATTTCGCGTCCTCGATTTTGCTCTGACACCTGATCTGTCGGAGCAGGAAGTGTTTTCCAGGATGGAGGCAGAGGTGGGGGAGGCGGAGAGGAAACGCGATCTATGCCGCTTTCGCCTCACCGGATATCGGGAGAATTTTGAGGGGCTGGATGTGGAAGAGCTTCGCTGGAGGCTCTTGGATTCTGGCTTCTACTATGTGGAGGTCCAGGATGAGACGGAGCCGTTCTATGACCTGGACAGCTTGAAAAAAGAGTACGACGGCGCCATCATTGGCCGCTTCATCGAGACAATGGAGGAGAAGATCGAGCGCCAGGAGCCGTACGCCCAGGAAGCGCTGTACCAAGGATTGGACGCGCTTTTGCAGGAAATGAAGAAGCGATAGGAGGCGGCCATATGTGGATTCAGACAGTACATATTCAGGGATTCGGCCGGTTCCGCGATGCGACCTTTGCATTCGGGGAGGGCTTGAATCTCGTGGAGGCTCCCAATGAGGCTGGAAAGACCACTCTCGTCAAGTTCATCGAGGGGATGCTGTATGGGTTCTACAAGCCGGCAAAGCGCCGGCAATACACGGAGGACCGCGACCTTTACGAGCCGTGGGATCAGGGTTCCTACGGCGGAGTCCTGATTTATCAGGAGGGCGAAGAGCAAGTCCGGATCGAGCGCAGCTTTGCAAAGAACCGCGATACGGTTCGCATTTTTGACCAGCAGACAGGGGAGGAGATTACCCATCTCTTTGCCTATTCGGAGAGCTGCCGGCAAGTCCAGCCCGCATCCCGGGATATAGGCTTGAGCGCGGCCGCTTTTCGAAATACATTGCTGATATCGCAAAAGGCTCCCCACCCCAATGGACCGGAACTGGCGGCGCAGGTCAAGGAGTATCTGGCCAATGCGCAGGAGGGGGGCGGGGATGATATTTCCGTGGAGAGGGCGATCAAGCGGCTGCGGGCTAAGATCACGGATATTGGAACGCTTCGGCAGGCGAAAAACGGACAGAAGACGTATCTCTCCAAGCGGATTCAAGTCCTGGAGGCGGAGCAGAGGGAAGCGCTACAGCGGGAGACGGAGCTTGCCCAGGTTCAGACGGCCATCCGGGGACTCCGGGAGAGGGAGCCGCTGCTGGCCACTCGAAAGCAGCAGCTAGCCGGTCAATCCGCCGCTCTCTGTCTAGAAGAGCTGGAGTCCTGGAATCAGAGGATTCAGAGCGTCCAGGAGCAGACCATGGGCATGGAGGATTCCCGCCTCGTGTCTGTATCAGGGTATGAGGA
Organism: uncultured Eubacteriales bacterium; assembly: GCA_959029275.1. Classification (GTDB taxonomy): domain Bacteria; phylum Bacillota; class Clostridia; order Lachnospirales; family Bianqueaceae; genus Bianquea. The sequence continues at coordinate 7,177 of CAUFVC010000032.1, forward strand.
GGCCGTGCGCTGTTCTGCCCAGGTGCGGGGCGCCCGGCAGAGCTGTGCAGAGGCGAAGAAGGCAATGCAGGAGATCGAAGCGAAGATACAGATTTCAGTGGAAAATCAAAATGAGTTAGACCGGGAAATCCGAACGGCGGGAAAGGGAATATGGGGAAATCGAGTTTTACAGTGGACCGGCCTCGCGTGCTGCGCGCTGTTTTTGCTGCTCAGCTTTATTTTCGAGAAACCGGTGCTGGCATTGGGAGCTCTTCCGGCGCTGATTTTATTTTTTGTCTCCATCGGAAGCCGGCGTTTTCAGTGGAATCGTCAGGAGGTTTGGCGGCAGCGGCATGAGCAGATGGAAAAGGAGCGCCATGGATTGTCCATGCTCCAGGAGGAAGCGAGGGAGATGGAAATGGAGCGCAGATCCGCCTGCTTGGCTGTGGAGGAGAAGCTGCGGCTTTTATTGGAGCAGGCTGGCGTTGCTTCCATAGAGGAATACAGACGCTGCCTTGAGCGAAAGATAGCCTATCATAAGTTGATGGATAAGCTGGCGCTGTTATCGGAGGAGAAAAGCCGGTGGCTCAAGCAAAAGGGAATGCCGGAGGGCATGGACGAGGAGGCGTTTCAGGCTGAATTGGAGGAATCCGCCAGGACAGCCCCCGGGGTCATTGGCTCCGAGGAATTGGACAAGCAGCTAGCCGCCTATCAGCGGGACCTGGAGACATGGAAACTGGAGATGGAGCGCTTAAAGGAAAAGAGGCGACTCCTGCGGGAGGGCGGCCGATCCACCGATGAGATTGAGGAGGAGTTGGAGGGTCTGCGGCAAGAATGGGCCCAGCTGGACAAGCGGCAGGCGGCCCTAAAATTGGCGGTGGATACCATCGAAGACCTGGCCGACGAGATGGAACGGCAGCTGGGGCCAGCGTTAAATGATACGGTTCAGCGATATGTCGAGAATCTGACTAGTCAGCGCTATGACCACGTCCGCATTCTCGAAGATATGAAAGTGACGGTGCAGGAGCCAAAGGAAAAGCGCACGGTGGCGCTGGAACAGCTCTCTGCGGGCACGGTCTGTCAGATCTACTTCGCCCTCCGGCTGGGGATGGCGGAGATCTTGACAAAAGGACGGTCCCTGCCTCTGATTCTGGACGACGTGCTGGGATTTTGGGATGAGGAACGCCTTGGTCAAATGCTGCAATTTCTTAACAGGGAACAGGAAAAAAGGCAGATCCTGCTGTTGACCTGCCAGGAGCGAGAAGGCAGGCGGATCCGCGGCTTGGGCATACCCTGCAAGATCGTCACAGTCTAGAAAAGGAGGCGAGAGGATGGCAAAACAGAGGCGCAGAAAGCAGTATAAGCTGGTAAAGCCTTGGCGGCTTATCGCCATGCTAGGCATCGTCATTCTATTGCTGGCGCTGCTATTAAAGTTGCTCCTTGGCGGCAGCACACCTAAGAGTGAAACGGTGGTGCAGGAGGTTTCCCAGTCATCCGAGACTTCGTATGTCCCGCCAGCGGTGCAAACCGTATCCACGTCGGACATCAGCAGTATCAGCAACCAGATGATCGGCTATATGGCGAGTATGATTTTAGCTAATTCTGGAAACTATCCTACAGTACCGGACTTGGAGCCGGAAGAGTCTTACAGCGAGAATTCGACCAATCCGGTGTCCTACGTCTACCGTCTCGTGATTGATCCGGGACACGGCGGCAACGATGGCGGCAACGATCAGGGGCAGGTGCGGGAAAGCGTCATTAATCTTGAGATTGCCCTGAAGCTTCGAAACGCCTTGCGCGAAAAGGCCCCGGAGATCGAGGTCATCATGACGAGGGAGGACGACACGTATGTAAGCCTTGGTGACCGGGCGGAGTTGGCCAATGATTTGCAGGCGGACTTCTTTATTAGCATTCACTGCAATTCCTTTCAGGACGATACCTCGGTCAACGGGTTGGAGACACGATATTGGATCGCCAAGGCAGAGGAAAAGCAGGAGCTTGGTAGGCTTTCCCAGGCAGCGGCACAGGTGCTGCTGGAAAAGGCCGCCGCGGGATTTGGACTCCGCCAGAGGGATGCTTCCAAGCAGACGCTGGAGGTTTTGTACAGCTGTGAGATGCCGGCTGTTCTCATGGAACTGGGGTATCTGAGCAACGCGGAGGACGACGCGGCCCTGTGCGATCCTGTGATCCAGGAGCAGGGCGCCCAGGCGATGGCAGATGCCATCGTGGAGATTCTCAGCGGCTATGAGCCGCGAAGTGCCCAGGGTTCAGGGGAGGATTCCCTCGAAGACTCGGGGGAGGACTCCTCGGAATCGTGACCGTCAGGTGATTTCGGACAGCCGTCTCAAAATATGGTTTCGAACTGCCTTTTTGTCGGTGCTCCAGAGCGGAGCCAGCAGCAGAGAGCGGGGCCCGTCACCGGTTATTCGGTGTACCACCATGGAAGGGGGAATCCGGCTGAGGCAGTGGGCGGCGATGTCGATATAGGCGTCCCGGCTTAGCAGAGGGAGAGTTCCCGCCTCATAGTCTGCCGCCAACGGCGTCCCTTTTAAAACGTGGAGAAGCGCTAGTTTGATTCCATCGGCTCCGATCTTCACCACATAGTCAACCGTATCCAACATGTCCTGCATGGTCTCCCCTGGGAGCCCCAAAATCACATGGATAATTTTGTGGAACGGAAGCCCCTGGAGGCGTGCCCAAGTGTCCTCGAAAGTGGCAAGGGAATACCCCCGGTGGATTCGTCTGGCTGTGGCCTCGTGGATCGTTTGGAGGCCCAGCTCCAGCAGGAGTGGTTTTTGGAGCGCCAGATCCCGCAGTAGACAGATCACATCGTCGGGAAGGCAGTCTGGCCGAGTGGCGATGGAGAGGCCGACAATGGACGGATGTTCCAGAACAGGGCGGTACAGCGCTTCCAAGCTTTCCGCCGGCGCGTAGGTGTTGGTGAAGCTTTGAAAGTAGGCGATATAGGCATTTCCCTTATATTTTTGTCGCAGGCGGGCAGCGCCCTGTTCAATCTGCGCGGAGATGGAAGCCGGGGTTCCGTCCCAGCGCTGTGCGAAATCTCCGCTTCCGCCGGCACTGCAAAAGGTGCAGCCGCCGTAGCCCACGGTGCCATCGCGGTTGGGACAGGTAAATCCAGCGTCGATGGCGATTTTGTAGACTTTTTGACCAAAACGGTCTTGAAAATATTGATTTGCCGTATAGATAGTATGAATGAGAATCACAGCCTTTCGAGTTAAGCTCAGAAGAGCGGGAGGGAGAGGGACCCTATGACCAAAATAACGCTGAGAGAAAGCATGCGCCATGCGATTGACGGAATTGGGCGTTGCCTCGTCCACGAGCGCAATTTTCGGATCCATACGGTGGCGGCCGTAACCGTAGTCCTGTTTGCCTGGCTTTACGGCGTAGACACTGGCCAGAGGGCTATGCTGGCTGTGGCGGTGGCCACGGTCATGACCATGGAGATGATGAATACCGCCATCGAAGCGGTTGTGGACCTGATCACCCAGGAGAAGAACGAATATGCAAAAATCGCCAAGGATGTGGCGGCGGGCATGGTCCTTTTGGCCGCGCTGTTTGCCGTTGTGATTGCGGTCATTGTATTCCACGATTGGACGCGGATCGCCGGCGTCATAAGAAGGCTGTTCAGCTCGTGGTGGTCTGGCTTGCTGACCGCCGTTTATGCCGGTGCAGCGGTCTGGTTTATCTTTGGTTGGAAATCCCACAGTGGATCTTAGTATAGCACAGGCCGGGTAAAAGGACAAGATAGGATAGGGGGTGAAAGCGATGACAAATACGGAGAGGAGAGCTACGCAAAGGCGCAAAAGGAGAAGGCAGGTTAGGCTTCTGCGAGGGATGTTGGCAGTGGCCGCCATCGCCATCCTTGTACTGGTCGTTCGGTTGATCCAGATTATGAATCCGAGCGAGATTCAGGAGGGGGAAGCTCCCGATTCCATTGGCGCTATCCCCGTACATACTCAGTATATCCCGGAAGGATACGCGGGGCGTCCAGGTACGCTGCGCGAAATTCGAACTATCGTCATCCATGAGACAGCCAATACAGCAAAAGGGACCGACAGCGAAAATCATAGCCGGTATCTGCTGAATGAGGCGAAGAGCACAAAAATTTCCTGGCACTATACCGTTGACGACCATCAGATCTATCATCATCTGCCCGATCAGGAGGTGGGGTACCACGCGGGAACGGCGGAGGGAAATGAGGAGGGCATCGGCGTTGAGATCTGCGTCAATGAGGATGGAGACTTCGAGAGAGCATTGGACAACGCGGCACAGCTTACGGCCTATCTGGTGAAGCAGTACCATTTGAGTTTGGATGACGTCTATCAGCACCATGATTATTCCGGCAAAGATTGCCCCCATCGTATCCGGGAGGAGGGGCGCTGGGATGCTTTCCTGGAGGCTGTCCAACATTACATGGATACAATCAGCTCATAGGCCTCTTTACTTTTGGCCGTAGGTGTGATATACTGGTAGGGAATTGAATATAGGGTAGGCATTTGCAGGGGGACTAGCAATAGTTGAGAAGGTTAAAACCTGACCCTTGGAACCTGTTAGTTAATACTGGCGTAGGGAGCAAATCATCGAAGGGTGGACGTTCGCTTATGGCGGACGTTTTTTCATATGCCTTGCTCAGAGCCAGAAATTTAACAAGTCAGAAAGGAGTATATGGATGGCAACACAGAGAAAAGCCGCGCGAGATGGCGTTGTCACGCCGCAGATGGAAGCTGTGGCGCGGGAAGAGGGAATCGAGGTTGAGGAACTTCGGAATTTGGTGGCGGAGGGAAAAGTGGCAATCCCTGCCAATCACCGGCATACGCGGTTGATTCCTCACGGAGTTGGACATGCCTTAAAGACGAAGATCAATGTCAATCTAGGAACTTCCAGGGATTGTGTCAATTTGGACGTGGAGATGGAAAAAGTGCGGAAAGCGGTGGAGATGGGGGCAGAGTCCATCATGGATCTCAGTTCTTTCGGGGATACTCAGGCGTTCAGACGGAAG
>CAUFVC010000033.1:0-11968 GCA_959029275.1 uncultured Eubacteriales bacterium
TCGCCTTCGCAAATTTCTCTTCGCCCCGTCGCTGACGCTCCGGAATGGAGGATTAGCATGAAAGACAAAATATTACTGGTGGACGGACATTCCATAGCGAATCGGGCATTTTATGGCGTGCCGCTCCTCTCAAATTCCCAAGGGGTGTACACCAACGCGGTGTATGGATTCATCAACATTTTTATGAAAGTCGTGGAGATGGAAAAGCCTGACCGAGCCGCCGTAGCCTTTGACCTGAAAGCGCCGACATTCCGGCACAATCTGTACGCCCAGTATAAGGGAAACCGGTCCCCCATGCCGGATGAGCTTCACATGCAGATTCCTATCATTCAGGAGATTTTGGATAAAGCAGGAATTCAGCTGCTGATGATGGAAGGCTTTGAAGCGGATGATATTCTGGGAACCATCGCCAAGCGGCACGCCCATCAGGGGGACGAGGTGACGGTGCTCTCCGGAGACCGGGATCTGTTGCAGTTAGCGGAAGAAAACTTGAAGATTCTGATTCCGAAGACAAAAAAAGGCGGAACAGAGCTGGAAACCTATTTTCCAGCCGATGTAGAGGCAAAGTATGGAGTTTCCCCAGACGGATATCTCCAGATGAAGGCGCTGATGGGCGACCCATCCGACAATATTCCCGGAGTGCCCGCAATCGGAGAAAAGACGGCTGCCAAAATCATCCGGGAGTATGAATCCGTAGAAAATGCCATCGCACACGCGGCCCAGGTGAAGCCAGCCCGTGCGGGGCAGAACCTGGAAGAATTTCAGGAGCAGGCCCGGCTCAGCCTGACCTTGGCGACAATCTGTACGGACTGCGCCATATCGGAGGATGTCAGCCCATTTTCCCCGGATAATTTCCAAAATCCGGCCTTTATTCAGGTGCTGAAACAGTACGAATTCAAAAGCCTCCTTGAACGATTTTTGCCCAAGAGCGGCATGGCGGAGCAGATGAGCTTGATGGAGGATCAAGGGCTGGAGGAGACTGAGCCGGCACAAGAACGGCAAGACCTGCACCGCGTACAGTCGCGGGAGGAGTGGAGAGCGCTGTGCCAGAGATTGGAGCAGGCGCCGCTCATCGCCATGGAGATCTTGGAAGAGGGAGAGAGCATTCAGGGGCTCAGTCTGTGTTCTGAAGAGGAATGCGCCTGGTGGGTGGAGACCAGCGTGCTCCCATGGAGCGAGCTGGCCGGCGATCTGAAATCCATCATGGAGGATGAGCGGATCCTAAAGATCGGACACAATTTTAAAGAAGAATACCGGGCATTTTTCTCCTGCGGCGTACAGCCCAAGGGCGTTGGATTTGATACGATGATTGCGGCGTATCTGATCAACCCGTCCAAAGATACCTACACCATCGATGAGCTATCTGCCATTTATCTCGGAGAATTTACATCGTCGGAGATCGAAGTGCTGGGATCTGGGAGCAAAAAGCTGTCCCTGCTGGATCTGTCTCCGGAGAGAAGAACCCTTTATGCCGCATCCCTGGCGCAGATCGTGTATCGAGCCTATCCGAAGATGAAGCAGGAGCTGCGCGATAAGGGGATGGAGTCGCTTTTTTATGAGGTTGAACTGCCCCTCGTAGAAGTATTGGCATCCATGGAGCAGATGGGAATCAAGGTGGATGTCCCGGTGCTCAATGAGATTGGGCGCTTCCTGACAGGGGAATTGGCGAAGCTGACCGAGACGATCTATGATATGGCAGGGGGGCCCTTCAATATCAATTCCCCCAAGCAGCTGGGGGAAGTTCTGTTCGAGCGGCTTGAGCTGCCGGTGCAGAAGAAAACGAAGTCCGGCTATTCGACTTCCGCGGAGGTGCTGGAAAAGCTGAACCCTCTTCACCCGATTATCGGCAACATTCTGCTTTTTCGGCAATTGGGCAAGCTACAGTCTACCTATGTGGAAGGCTTGGCTCCCTATATCCACCGGGAGGATGGAAAGATCCATTCCCGATTCCAGCAGACGGTTACCGCCACGGGGCGACTGTCCAGCACGGATCCGAATCTACAGAATATTCCCATCCGCATGGAACTGGGGCGGCAGCTTCGAAAAGCCTTCGTGCCGGAAAATAGCGACTTCTTCTTCATGGATGCGGATTACTCTCAGATCGAGCTGCGGCTATTGGCCCATATGTCCGGGGATGAAAAGATGATCGAGGCGTACCAGCGGGGAGAGGATATCCATCGCCTGACCGCGGCCCAAGTCTTGGGAGTTTCGCCGGAGGATGTCACACCGGCGCAGCGAAATTCCGCAAAAGCCGTTAATTTTGGCATTATCTATGGGATCAGCGCCTTTTCCCTGAGCGATGACCTTCACATAAGCCAAAAGGAGGCATCCGAATATATCAAAGCCTATTTTCAGCAATATCCCAAGGTCAAAGGATTTCTAGAGGAATGCGTGGAGTCAGCCAGAGAACGGGGCTACGGCGTAACGATTTTCGGGCGGCGCAGGAATATTGACGAGCTAAAATCTAAAAATTTCAATATGCGGTCTTTCGGAGAGCGGGTGGCGAAGAATATGCCGATCCAGGGGAGTGCGGCGGATATCATCAAGATCGCCATGGTGAGAGTGTATCAGCGCGTCAAGCGGGAAAAGCTGCGCAGCCGGCTGCTGTTGCAGGTCCATGACGAGCTTCTCATGGAGGTGTACCGACCGGAGGAGGAGGCCGTGCGCAGGATTCTGGAGGAAGAGATGACGGGCGCGGCCGATCTGAAGGTGCCGCTAGAGATCGATATCCATACGGGAGAGAATTGGTATGAAGCAAAATAAACCGGTTATCGGGATCACCGGAACCATCGCCGCGGGAAAGAGCACGGTATCCCGCTATTTCCGCGATGCCTACGGAATTCCCATTATCGACGCCGATGCAGTGGGGCATGAGGTGCTGTCGGAGGGCCCGGTAAAGCAGGAGTTGACAAAAGCCTTTGGCAGCGATATACTGGATGCGGATCAGGGCCAAGTGGACCGGCGAAAGCTGGGGGCGATTGTATTTGCCGATGCAAAAGCGCTAACCCGGTTAAACGCCATCACACACCCCGTCATCTGTATTCGCATTGAAGAGGCCATCGGGAGAACCCAGGAGGCTGAACCGGAAGCTCCTTTTCTTTTAGTTGAAGCTATTGAGCTGCTGCGCTCCCCGCTGAAGGACATGGTGCGGGAAGTGTGGACTGTTTGCGCGGATCCCCGGGTGCGGATCCGCCGGATAATGAAGCGGCAGAATCTGACGGAGGCGGAAGCCGTGGCGCGGGTTCAGAGTCAGTGGAGCGACGAGGAATACAGGCGCAGGGCAGCGGTGGTATTCGATGGCGGCGGCGATACGCCGGCGCTGTACGCACAGTGCGACAGAGTTTATGCGCGGATGTGAGAAAAGGGAGGGGAGAGAGGCCAGGCGTAGACTTCAAAAACCGCAATTGCGGATATGTCTGCTGTTGATGCTATGCGTCTTGACAGGCGGATGCTCTCCTATAGGCGAAGAGCAATCGTCCCAGACTTCGGAGCCACAGGAAAATAGCCATGAATCCGTGACGGATCTCTCATCCGCGCCGGAGGAATCGGAGACGGAGCCGATTCCCATGGCGGGCGGCGAGCTGAGCCTGACGGTGCAGAATCCGCAGACGCTCAACCCTCTGCTGACCGACGATGAAGACACGGCGCAGATGCTGAATCTGATCTTTAGCCCTCTGTTGGACATCAACCAGCAGGATGAGGTGTGCCCCTCCATTGGCAGCAGCTGGGAGTGGTCGGAGGACAACCGCACCGTCACCATCACCATCAACACGGATATCCTGTGGCAAGACGGAAAATCCGTGACGGCGCAGGACGCCGCCTATTCGATCCAGGTTTTGCAGCAGGCGCCAGAGACTGTCTATTATAAGTCCTGCGTCCAATATATCGAATCCGTCCGAACGTCAGGCAACGACCAGCTGATCGTCACCTTTACCAATGCGTCCAGACTAAACCTGAAGCGGCTGTACTTTCCGGTCATCTCTCAATCGTACTATACCGGCAATGTGGGGGAGGGGCTGGACAACGCTTTCGCTCCCATGGGCAGCGGGCCGTACAAGATGGAATCGTATCAGGCGCTTCGGGAACTTCGGCTGGTGTCCAACGATACGTATTTCAAGCAGGTGCCTTTTATCACCAATATATCGGTATATCTGAGCAGGGATGAGACAGCGAAGCTGGAGGCGTTCAATCAAAAAAAGACGACGCTGTTCCACACAGAATTTCTGAACTGGGGAAATTACATCAACCAGAAAAGCCTGTCAATGTACAGCATCGACAGCCATTATGTCCAAGTGCTGGCATTTAATATGAAGAAGCCGTTGCTGGAGGAAGCCAGGGTTCGCAAAGGGATTGCCATTAGCCTCAACACGGCGAAGATTTTAAAAAACGTATGGTTAAACAAGGGAACGCTGGCGGAGGCGCCGATCTATCCGAACGGCTGGTATTCGCCTACAAATCAGGCAAACTATACCTATGACGCGGAGAGAGCCGGCGAGTATTTGCAGAATGCCATCGATAGTCAGCTGACCATTCTTGTCAACACATCGGTCCCTGACCAAGAGGCCATTGGGGAGGAAATTGCGGATGCTCTACAGCGGATCGGCTTTGTGGTGGCGCTGGACCGAAAAGAAGAGACGGCCTATAGCCAGGCATTGCAGGAGGGAAATTTTGATCTCGCCCTTTGCAGGTTTAAGGTTCTCGACGAGATGGATATAGCGGAGATCCTCGGCTCCAAAGGTTCCCAAAATTACACAGGATATGCGAGCCGGGATATGGACGCAGCGCTGGAAGCCATCGGCACACAGACGGAGGAGGAGACGATCCATCAAGCCTTTGTGAATCTCGCGCAGCAGGTGGTGGAGGATCTCCCGTATTTCACCCTGTTTTTTCAAAGGCAGGCGACGCTCACCGGGCTGAATGTGCGGGGAGACTTGGAGCCCACCTCCTATAACGTTTATCGGGGTATTGAAAATTTATTTATCGCGCAGCAGTAGCGGCAGAAATGGAGGAAACAATGAGAGGGATTATCACGGTGGTTGGGATCGACAAGGTTGGCATCATTGCAGAGGTTTGTACTCTGTTGGCGAAGAATCAAATCAACATTTTAGATATTTCTCAGACGATTACCGGAGGGTATTTCCACATGATGATGATCGTCAATATGGAAAATTCGATTCAGGAATTTCATCAGGTCTCCGATGCGCTGGATGCGCTTGGAAACCAGTTGGGCCTCCAGATTAAACTACAGCACGAGGATATTTTCCAGTCCATGCACCGAATCTAAGTTTTCCAGCGGAAGAAAGGAGCAACGAGCCTTGGTCAATCTAAATGAAGTACAAGAAACCAATCGGATGATCGAAGAAGAGAACCTGGATGTGCGGACGATCACTATGGGCATCAGTTTGCTGGACTGTGCCCACTCAGACTGTTCAACGTTCCGGCAGAAGATCTATGACAAGATTACAAGAAAAGCGGAAAACCTTGTGAAGACGGGGGAGGAGATCCAGAAAAAATTCGGCGTTCCCATTGTGAATAAGCGGATCTCCGTAACCCCTGTGTCTATCTGTTCCGCCGCCTGCGATCACGCGGATTTTCCGGCTATTGCCCAGACTCTGGACAAAGCGGCGGCCCAGGTCGGCGTCAATTTTATCGGCGGTTTTTCCGCACTTGTGCAAAAGGGAATGACGTGTACCGACGAAGCGCTTATCGAGAGCATACCGGAGGCGCTGGGCAATACCCAGAATGTCTGCGGCTCTGTCAACGTGGGATCCAGCCGCTCCGGTATCAATATGGACGCAGTCCGAATTCTGGGAGAAAGGATTCTGGATCTGGCCTACGTCACAAGGCATGAGGACTCCATCGGCTGCGCGAAGCTCGTCATATTCTGCAATGCGCCGGAGGATAACCCTTTCATGGCCGGCGCTTTCCACGGCGTTGGGGAGGCCGATACCATCATCAATGTGGGCGTTTCCGGCCCGGGCGTGGTGAAAAAAGCCCTGGAATCGGTGAAAGGGCAGAATTTTGAGATTCTCTGTGAGACCATCAAGAAGACGGCATTTAAAATTACCCGGGTGGGCCAGCTGGTGGCGCTGGAAGCCTCCAAGATGTTAGATGTCCCCTTTGGCATCATCGACCTGTCCCTTGCGCCCACGCCGGCGGTGGGGGATAGCATCGCGGAGATCTTTGAGGAGATGGGGCTGGAATGCGCCGGAGCGCCTGGAACCACAGCGGCGCTGGCCCTGCTCAATGATCAGGTGAAAAAAGGCGGGCTCATGGCCTCCTCTTTTGTGGGCGGTTTGTCGGGCGCGTTCATTCCTGTCAGCGAGGACCACGGCATGATTGAAGCCGTTGAAAAAGGCAGTCTGACTCTGGAGAAGCTGGAAGCCATGACCTGTGTCTGCTCCGTTGGACTGGACATGATCGCCATACCCGGCGATACCCCGGCCACATCCATCTCCGGCATCATCGCGGATGAGATGGCCATTGGCATGATCAACTCCAAGACGACTGCCGTGCGCATTATCCCCGTACACGGCAAAACGGTAGGGGACAGGGTCGAGTTCGGCGGGCTGCTGGGGTACGCGCCCATCATGTCGGTCAACCGGTTTTCTAGCTATGATTTTATTCAGAGGGGCGGGCGTATCCCTGCGCCGGTTCACAGCTATAAGAACTAGGAGCGCTCCATGGGGTATTGGAACAGCAGAGGACTGCGGGGAAGCGTCCTAGAAGAGCTGATCAACATGACCAATGAGCTGTATCGAAGAGAAGGGGTCGCGCTGATTCAAAAGATCCCCACGCCCATCAAGCCGGTGGACTTTGATTCGGAGAAAAAGATGATCCGGCTTGCCTACTTCGAGCAGAAGAGTACGGTGGATTATATTGGAGTCATGCAGGGGATACCGCTGTGTTTCGACGCCAAGGAGACAGGAAAGAAGAGCCTGCCCTTCTCCAATATCCACGAGCATCAGGTGAAATTCATGGGGGATTTTACAGCCCAGGGAGGGCTGGCATTTTTGCTTGTCCATTTTTCCATCCAGGATGAATATTTCTTGCTTCCTTTTGAGACATTAGAAGAGTATTTTCAAGGGGGAAGCCGGAAATCCATCCCCTATGAGGCTTTTGAGCCACAGTATGCGATCCCTTATGATGCAGGCGGATGCCTTCACTACCTGAAAGCCGCGTTAAAATATTACCAAAATCAAAGGAAAAATTTGTGACAAAACATGAAAATAATTTTTGCCGTAGGTATTGAAAGTTATTGGAAAGTCTAGTATATTTATAAGTACTACTGACGCCCGCTGTGACGGTGCTGAAAAGCGGAAAGGACGGAAGAGAATGGGATATTCCATCGTTGTTGACGCCATGGGCGGGGATTATGCGCCGGAGGCTCCGGTCGAGGGCGCGCTGGCGGCCCTGAGAGCGTTTGACGACTTGACGGTCACGCTGCTGGGAGATTCGGCCGCAATCGAAAAGGTTTTAGAGGGGAAAGAATACAATCGGGACCGGCTGCACATTCTACATACGACACAGGTGGTGGAGAATGAGGAGAAATCCCCGGCGGATGCCATTCGCCGTAAGAAGGACTCCTCCATGGCAGTCGCTATGCGCATGGTAAAAGAGAAGAAGGCGGACGGCATGGTGTCAGCCGGCAACACAGGGGCGCTGCTGGCCGGCGCAACCCTGTTGGTGGGGCGAATCCCCGGCATTTTGCGCCCGGCTCTGTCCATTGCGCTGCCGACGGGCGAGAAGCCCACGCTCGTCCTGGACGTAGGCGCCAACATGGACTGCAAGCCAGCGTACCTCGTGCAGTTTGCCCAGATGAGCAGCATCTATTATCGAGCGCAATACGGTGTTGAATCCCCGCGGGTCGGACTGCTGAATGTGGGAGCGGAGGACGGAAAAGGCAACGCTCTGACGAAGGAAGCGTATCCAATGTTGAAGGAGGTAACCGCTCTGAATTTCGCGGGGAACATTGAGGCGCGGGATCTATTTGCAGGCGCTGTGGAGATTGCCGTCTGCGATGGATTTGCCGGAAATATTCTTCTAAAGACAGTGGAGGGCGCGGCAGCATTCATTCTGTCGCTGATGAAGGAGACCATATCCCAGTCTGTCAAAGGTAAGGTCGGCGGCCTTCTGTTGAAGGAGGACCTCCGGGGGGTAAAACACAAGCTGGACCCTTCCTCCGTGGGAGGAACGCCGCTGCTGGGAGTGGACGGCGCCGTCATCAAGGCCCACGGGAATTCCAAGGCGGCGGCCATGGCCAACGCCATCGGGCAGTGCCGCCGGTTCCTACAGTCCGGCGTGAACGAGGACATTCATAAGAATATAAATCCTGATCACTAGAATAGAAAGAGCGGCAGAAAGGAGTTTTTTGGATGGATGAGATGGAGAGATTGAAAAAGATCATTGCGGAGGAGCTCAGTGTGGATGAATCGGAAATCACAGAGGAGACATCCTTTGCGGATGATTTGGGAGCGGATTCCATAGACCTGTTTCAGGTTCTGATGGCTGTGGAGGAAGAATTTGGCGTAGAGCTTGAGGGCGAGGCAGGGGAACAGATCAAGACCGTAGGAGATGCCCTTCAATTTGTAAAGGAAAATCAATAAAAGTTTGCCGGAGGCAGACTTTGGGTGCTGATAAACGCAGCGCTTTCATGAGCGGGAATCCTTCGTATCGTCTCGAATCGGAGGATTCCCGTTTGAATCACGGGGACACGGCAGCTTTTGGCTCGCGGGTGCTTCCCCGGCGCGAAAGCGCTCTTGAATGGAGGTTACCGGATAATGGGTAGAGAGAATACGCCGAAGCCAGCCGACAGGATTGAGGAATTCGAGAGGCTCATCGGATATCACTTTGCAGACCGCAAGTTGGTGCAGAAGGCGCTGACGCATACGTCCTACGCCAATGAAAAGTTGGAGGACAAGGCATTTAACAATGAGCGCCTGGAATTTCTGGGGGATGCCGTGCTGGAGCTTGTCACATCCCAGATGCTGTTCGCCACCTATGATCTGCCGGAGGGAGAACTGTCGAAGCGCCGGGCCAGCATTGTGTGCGAAGCGTCGTTAGCCTACGTGGCAAAGGCGATGGGATTTGGCCAATTCCTGTATTTAAGCAATGGGGAAGAGCAGAATGGCGGGCGGGAGCGCAATTCGCTGCTGGCGGATATGGTGGAGGCTGTCATCGGCGCCGTATATCTCGAGGCAGGGCTGGAGGAGGCGAGGCGCCTGATTGAGTCGCTGCTGTTTTCCCGCTTGAAGGAGATTGAATCCCATACAGGTGAGGATTACAAGACGGAATTGCAGGAGTTGGTGCAGGCAAGGGAGAACGGTAAGCTAGAGTATGAGCTTGTGGATGAATCGGGCCCGGACCATGACAAGACCTTCTCCATTTCGCTGCGCTACATGGGCGAGACCGTGGGGCAAGGGATCGGCAAGACCAAGAAGGAAGCGGAACAGAAAGCGGCGCAGAAAGCGCTGGCACTGCTCAGAGAAAAGGAATAGCGCGCCTGCTGTATGGCGGGCTTTTTGCCGTTCGGCATTTCGCCGGCCGGCGCGCGTTTAAGAATCAGAAAGGTGAACGGACGATGGAGTTAAAGCGAGTGGAAATGCTGGGCTTCAAATCGTTTCCTGAGAAAATCAGCGTAGAATTCGACCGCGGAATCACCGCGATCGTGGGACCCAACGGAAGTGGAAAGAGCAACATATCCGACGCGGTTCGGTGGGTGCTGGGTGAACAGAGCGCCAGGACGCTTCGAGGGGCGAAGATGGAAGATGTGATCTTTGCGGGGACGCAAAGACGCCGCCCGGTCAATTATGCGCAGGTGACATTGGTTTTAGATAATTCCGATAAAAAGATACCCATCGAGTACGATGAGGTGTCCATCAGCAGGCGGGTATACCGGTCCGGTGAGAGCGAATACACGGTGAATCAGAACCGATGCCGGCTTAAGGACGTGCAGGAACTGTTGATGGACACCGGAATCGGAAAAGACGGATACTCGGTAATCGGACAAGGGCAGATCGATCAGCTCTTGAGCACGAAGCCGCAGGAACGCAGATTGATATTTGAAGAGGCCGCCGGCATTGTAAAATACAAGACGAGGAAAGAGACCGCCATCAAAGAGCTGGAGGAAGAGCGGGCCAATCTCAACCGCGTCCAAGACATTTTGGAGGAGATCACCTCCCGGCTAGGTCCCCTGCGAGAGCAGGCGGAGGTCGCGCAGAAATATATAAAGCTAAAAGATGAACTCAAGATCTACGAGATCAACGCATTTCTCGGCCAGTATAAACAGTATCGGGAGCAGTACCAGAGGTTGCTGTCGCAGCAAGAGGATCTAGGGCGCCAGATGGAGGCTTCCCGGAGGGAGCAGGAGGAGGCCAAGGCGCGGTCGGCGCAGTATGCGGCTGCGGCGCAGCAGGTACAGCAGACGCTGTCGCAGATGTATGACGAGATGACGCAGATGAAGGTCCGCAAGGAGACGGCGGAGGGAAACCGGCGCGTCGATCAGCAGAAGAAGGACTATCTGCAAAAGGAATTGGAGAGCGCCCAGAAGCGGCTGGACGATACGAAAAGTAAGCTGAGCGCCCGCGCGGCCACTGTCCGCAAGGAGGAGGAGCGCCGCGAGCAGCTGTCCCAGGACTTGAATCTTCGAGAAAACCGGATGGCTTTGCTGAGCGAAGCGGAGAAAAACCTTTCGGAGGAAGCATCCCAGGTCGAGGCTTCCCTGGAGAAGCACACGGCCGCGCTGAGCGCTGTGAAGGCATCGCTGACGGACAAGCAAAATAAAGCGCAGCGCCATGAGATTGTGCTGGAGCAGGGGCGAAGCAGGCAAGAGTCGTTGGAATCCAGGAGCGCACAGCTGTGCCAGGAGCGGCAGGAGAAGGAAGCCGCCTTGCAAGAGCTTGACCGGAAGCTAAAGTCCCAGGAGGAAATGCATGAGCAGGTGGAGAGGGAGCTGGCCGCTCTTACGGAGCAGGTGGGCCGGCTGCGGCAGACGATCCGGGACAAGCAGAAGGAAGAGGAAGAAATCGTGGCGGCGATCCGGGCGGATCAGTCGCGCATTCAATGGCTCCAAGATCTGGAGAGGGATTACGAGGGATTTAGCAATAGCGTCAAAAGCATTATGTCTCTGCGGCAGAGGGAGCCACAGCGCTGGCAGAAGATCCACGGGACGCTGGCGGACGTCATATCCGTGCCGTCTCATTTAGCCGTAGCCATGGAGATTGCCCTTGGCCCCGCCATACAGAATATTATAACGGAAGATCAGGAATGCGCCAAGGCTTTGATCGAGTATCTTCGCTCCCGCAACGGCGGGAGGGCGACCTTTCAACCTCTTGACACGGTAACCGGCCGGGCGCCCTTTGCAGGCGCGCAGAAAGTCAAGGCCATGCCGGGGGTACTGGGCTTTGCCAATGAGCTGGTCCAATACCATGAACAGTACGGGGCGATCCTGTCCAGACTCCTGGGATACGTGGTGGTGGCCGAGGACTTCGACACCGCGGCGGCGATCTCGAAAGAGTACGGCAATGTGCTCCGCGTCGTCACGCTAAAAGGCGATATATTTAATATTGGCGGCTCCATCACGGGGGGCAGCACCGGAAACCGGGCCGGCAATATATTGAGCCGAAAGGGAGAGCTGGATACCCTTGCCAGGGACATTGAGGACAAGCGCGCCGAAGGCCGAGCTATGCAGCAGGAGGTGGCCGCCCTTTCAGCGGAGCGCCAGAGACAGGCGCAGGCTGTGGACGAGGCGGCAGCGAAGCGCGACGAGGCGGCAGCTAGCCTTTCAGAGCTTCAAAAACAGCGGGACCAGCTTTTGTTTGTTTTAGAACATATCCGGCAAGAGCAGAGTGGGCTTGATGAGGACAAGCGCTCTCTGCTCGCACAGGTCGAGGAACACCAGGAGTCCATGGCCAGCGTTACGGCACTCCTGAAGCTACGGATTTCTCAACTGAAGTGCATAAGCAGCTCG
>CAUFVC010000034.1:0-11925 GCA_959029275.1 uncultured Eubacteriales bacterium
TCCACACTATACCATGGAAAAAATATGCCGGACCCTCTTTCTACTGCGCCGTAAATATGGATTTGCCGGTTACATTCACGCCAAGCTCATACCGGGGGCGGACCCGGCTTTGATTCGTCAGGCGGGGGAGTTGGCTGACAGGGTCAGTGTCAATATTGAGCTGCCCACGGTATCCAGCCTGCGCCGCTTGGCGCCTCAGAAGAACCCCAAGCTGCTGGCGGCTCCTATGGTGCAGATCCGCAATTCCATCAGCGGGTATCTGGAAGATCAGCGGCATTTTCGGTCAGCCCCATCCTTCGCCCCAAGCGGCCAATCGACCCAGATGATCATCGGAGCCACTCCCGATACGGATTATCAGATTATCAACACTACAGAGAATTTGTATCAGAAATATCGCTTGAAACGAGTCTATTACTCCGCCTACATTCCGGTAAACCATGATGCGCGCCTGCCAGCGCTGAATCTGTCGCCGCCGATGAAGCGGGAGCACCGCTTATATCAGGCGGACTGGCTGCTGCGCTTCTACAGATTTGAAGCAAAAGAATTGCTAGATGAAGCCCATCCTTTTTTCGACCTTGAATTCGATCCCAAGATCAATTGGGCTTTCCGCCATTTGGATCAATTTCCCATGGAGATCAATCGCGCCGACTACGAGGCGCTGCTAAGAATTCCAGGCATTGGCCCCACATCGGCGCAGCGGATCGTGCGCCAGCGTGCCCTGGCGTCGATCTCCTATGATACTCTCCGAAAAATGGGGGTGGTGCTTAAGAGGGCCAAGTACTTTATCACCTGCGGCGGAAAATTTTATGGCGATGTCCATTTTCACGAGGACAATATCAAAAATAAACTGCGATATATGGAGAATCCAAAGCCCTATACCCAGCTTTCCCTATTTGAAGGAGGCCCAGGCCAGTGATTTACCTGTATGACGGGAGCTTTGACGGATTTCTGTGCTGTGTCTACGCCCACTACTATTATGAGAGAGCTTCGGCTATCTATTCCATCGAGGGGTTCCAACAGCAGTTGGGCGAGGCCTGTGTGGTGATAGAGCGGGACGATGAAAAAGCAAAGAAAGTCTATGAGGCGGTGGAAGAGAAGCTCGGGGATGAGATTATCACCAAAGCGTATCGATGCTTTCTCACGGAGGATCCGGAGAAAGATACGCGGATCCTAAACTATCTGCGGCTGTGTTTCCGCTATGGCCCTCAGGTAGACGGGTATCGCACGCATCCGTGGGTCCTGCCCATCCACCAGCTGGACAAAAAGGTGGGCAGCCAGGTACACCGGTATCTGGGAATTCTCCGATTTTCTGATATTCAGGGGGTGCTGTACGCTGCCTACACACCGGATTATGATATCACACGGATCATGATGCCTCATTTTGCGGACCGTTTTAAGCGGGAACGGTTTATTATCCACGACCGCCGCAGGCGGAAAGCGGGCGTCTATGCCAGGGGACAATGGCTGGAGCGGGATTTTGATGTGGATCTGCTCCAATACCGAAGCGAACAGGAAAGAAATTTTGAAGCGCTGTGGAAAGGATATTTTGAGCATATCGCCATTGAGGCCCGCAAAAACCCTAAGTTGCAGGCCAATTTTGTGCCGAAGCGATTCCGCAACTTTGTGACAGAGTTCCAGCCGCGATAGACTGTGGCGGTCATACGCATCGCGTCTTGCAAAGCCTGTATTCTTATGATACAATGGGAGAAGAATAACGATAAGGATGGGGTGTGCATGCAAAGCTTTTTTGAGGCTGGCCTGCAGGTTGTGGATTATGGGATCTTATTTTTCTTATATTCCGCAATTGGCTGGCTGGTGGAGTCTATCTATGTGTCCATCTCCAAAGGGCATTGGGTCAATCGAGGGTTTTTAAATGGGCCCATCTGCCCGGTTTACGGTACAGGAGCTATTCTGATCCTACTGCTGCTGACACCGCTGAAGGAGTATCCGCCGCTGGTTTTCCTCACGTCTCTGCTGGTGGTGTCCATTGTGGAATAT
Source organism: uncultured Eubacteriales bacterium (assembly GCA_959029275.1). Classification (GTDB taxonomy): domain Bacteria; phylum Bacillota; class Clostridia; order Lachnospirales; family Bianqueaceae; genus Bianquea. The sequence goes on from CAUFVC010000034.1 coordinate 1,999, forward strand.
GTGACAGCTTGGATTTTGGAGACGATCTTCCACGCCAAGTGGTGGGATTATTCCGACAAGCGGTTTAACATAAAGGGCCGGGTGTGTCTGCTGAACGCGCTGGAATTTGGAGTGCTGGGCCTGGTCCTTATGTACGGCATACATCCCTGTGTGACAGATCTCCTGGGACGGTTCAGTGCGAAATGGCATTGGATCATTTTGGCTGTAATCATCATTGCCTTTGGCATTGACCTCGTATTCTCCACCCGGACGGCTCTGAAGCTGCGGGGCGATATGGCCAATTCCCGAAAATGGCGGGAGGATCTGGAGAAACTGCTGGAGTCTCTGCCGAAGCCGGAGGTGATCCGGAACTTAGAGGAGAAATGGGAGCAGGCGTCGGAAGACGGGCGGCAGTGGCTGGAGCAGGTTAAACAGCGGCTGGCTGAGTACCGGAGCGCGGAGGAAGAACAGCGAAAGAAGAAGCAGAATCGACTTCTCCGCGCATTTCCCAATCTATCCCAGTCCAGAGTGGAGATGACAGGCCGCCTATCAGAGCTTCGCAGCCGTCTGGAAGGCTGGCTGAAGGAGCACGGGAAAGAGACCGGGGATTCGCGGGAGGACGAAAAAAAAGGTTGACAGACGTAGGAAAAATGGGTATACTAGTACTACTTCGTGCAGCTGGGGAGGTAGCGGCGCCCTGTACCTGCAATCCGCTACAGCAGGAGTGATATCCATCCCCGGTCCGAACCGGTGGGGCTGCCCTCTGCGGGGGAGCGTTGACGGCCGGGTCTCGCGCAATAGAGATCTGTGAACCGTGTCAGGTCCGGAAGGAAGCAGCACTAAGCGGCCCCCTCTATGTGCCGCGAGGTTGCCTGGCTTGAGCTTGCCCCTTAGGTAACGCCCATTGGTGAGGATCAAAGATGGATGCACGGAGTCAGAGAGAGGCATTTGGCATAGCGTCAAGTGCTTTTTTCTATTTCTGTGGGAGCGGATCGAAATCGGGATTCATACTTTCTTTTTTGGGCCAACCGTAGTATAATGATAGCAACCGTATGGGAGACAAGACTAGATAGGAGGCTGGTGTGGATGTCGTATATGGCGCTGTATAGGAAGTGGCGTCCGAGAGACTTTGACGGAGTCGTGGGGCAGGATCCCATTGTGACGGCGCTGAAAAATCAAATCCAGTATCAGCGAATCGGGCACGCATATTTGTTCTGCGGCACGCGGGGGACAGGAAAGACATCGACGGCGAAGATTTTCGCCCGGGCGGTCAATTGTTTGAATCCGCGGGATGGCAACCCTTGCAATGAGTGCGAGCTGTGCCAGGAAGCGGAGACGGGATTCAATGTGGTGGAGATCGACGCCGCGTCCAACAACGGCGTGGATAACATCCGGGAGATCCGAGAGGAAGTAAAGTATACGCCGGCCAAAGGGAGATACAAGGTTTATATCATCGATGAAGTTCACATGCTGTCGGCCGGCGCTTTCAATGCCCTGCTGAAAACATTGGAGGAGCCCCCGGAGCACATTATCTTCATTCTGGCGACGACGGAGCCCCACAAGATTTTGCCGACGATCCTGTCGCGGTGTCAGCGCTATGACTTTCGGTGCATTTCAACGGCGCAGATTGCGAGACAGCTTGCGACTTTGACGGAGAAGGAAGGGCTGGAGGCCGACGAGGATGCGCTGCAATACATTGCCCGGATGGCCGACGGGGCCATGAGGGATGCGCTGAGTATATTGGATCAGTGCAGTTCCTTCTACCTCGGACAGAGAATTACGCTGGAGAAGGTATACGATGTATTAGGGGCCGTGGACACGCAGATCTTTTACGAGGCGACGCGCGCGCTGGCGGGCGGGGATGCCATGGCCTGTCTACAGTGTGTGGATGAAATTTTTAGCAAAGGCCGGGATCCATCCCAATTTCTGACGGATTGGATCAGCCATCTCCGGGATGCGCTCATGACCAAGGCGCTGGGCACCGCCGGAGTGGAGCTGTTGGAGATCAGCCCGGATCGGGGGAAGAGCCTGGCGGAGCAGGCCCAATCCTTGCGCGCGGATCAGCTGACCTATTTTATTACCCAGCTGTCCAAGCTTGAGAGTCAGATCAAATATTCGTCCCAGAAGAGAGTCCTGATCGAAGTGGGACTCTTGCAGCTCTGCCATCCGGAGGACGATCACACCGACGAAGCGCTGCGCAGTCGGCTGGACGCGGTAGAACAAAAGTTGGCCAGCGGACCACCGCCTCAGCCCGGTGTAGACGCTGCAACGCCCCCTAAGCCTAGACCGCCGCGGCCGGAGAAGGCGAGACAGCAGGCGACGGCCGCAACGGCCAGCCATCCTGCCGCAGGGGCAGTCAAGGAGCTGCTGGACAGATGGCAGGACCTGAAGAGGCGGCTGATTCAAGAGCAGCCATCCTTCTATCTGCTGAATATGATGACGTTGACTCCGGGGGAGGAGGAAGATTCCCTATTCCTAGTGACGGGAAAGGCCATCTATCGGGATCAGATGAACCAAAAAAATGGAGAAAAACTGCGGGAGATTGAAGCCTTTCTGGAGAAGAACACAGGTGTGCGGTACCGGATACTGGCGGTGACCGACGGCGAATTGCAAAAAGGAGCGCCCCCGGCGGCGGAGAATGATCTGTCCGACGTGATCAAAAACATTCACTCCGATATCACATGGGAGTAGGCCGCGGGATTTTAGAACCCATCTGGAAAAATGAAATTCCCCTTGCTATTTTGCGCTAAATCGGCTACAATAAAAGATAACAGATATTATCACAGGAGGTTGTACCATGGCAAAACGCGGAGGATATGGCGGGCAGATGCCTGGCAATATGAATAATATAATGAAACAGGCGCAGAAGATGCAGCGCCAGATGGAAGAGATGCAGAAGGAATTGGAGACGAAGACCGTGGAGGCCACCGCTGGCGGCGAGGCGGTCAAAGTTGTCGTCAATGGGCGCAAGGAGATTGTGGAGATTGAGCTTAAGCCGGAAGTGGTGGACCCGGAGGATATTGAGATGCTTCAGGATCTGATTATGGCGGCTGTCAACGAGGGCCTGCGAAAAGCGGATGAGATGGTGAACTCCCAGATGAGCACAATCACCGGAGGACTGAATCTCCCCGGAGGATTATTTTAATCTGCAACTTTATTTTCGCCGGCGCATTTCGAAATGGAGATTGATTTATGGATTATTATGGTAATCCGGTGACGACGTTAATTGAGGAGCTGGCAAGGCTGCCGGGCATTGGACGAAAGACGGCCCAGCGCCTTGCCTTTCATATTATCGGTATGCCGGAAGATGAGGTAAACGCCCTATCGGTAGCGCTTGTCCATGCGAGGAAGGAAGTCCGGTATTGCCGCCAGTGCTGTACGCTGACGGATTCCGAGATCTGTCCCATCTGTTCGGACCCATCCCGAGACCATGGGTCTATCATGGTGGTTGAGGATTCACGGGATATGGCCGCGTATGAAAAAACAAAGCAATACAATGGGCTGTATCACATTTTGCACGGCGTCATTTCGCCTCTGGGCGGGGTGGGACCGGGTGATTTAAAGGTCAAGGAGCTTTTGGAAAGGCTTCGCTCCGACGAAGTCCAGGAGATCATCCTGGCGACCAATCCCACGGTGGAAGGCGAAACCACCGCCATGTATTTGTCGAAGCTGATCAAGCCGTTGGGGATTAAAGTCACCCGCATCGCCAATGGGGTGCCTGTGGGCGGCGACCTGGAATATATCGATGAGGTAACCCTGGCGAGAGCCCTGGAAGGCAGAGTGCCCCTCTAATTGATTTATATGGGGACAATGTATATTTTTTCTTTCTTTGGACTATACTGTTAGTATCAGACCAGGATAGAAATGAGGAAAGCCTATGGCAATATTTTCATTGTCTCGCCATTCTTCCCCCAAAATGGATCCGGTGCTCCACAGAAAAATCCAATTTCTCGCCATCCAGCGGCAGGAGGAATTGGAGGCTCTGGGCAGCGTCCGCCGGGAGTTGGATGGATTATATCAGGCGCTGGAAACAGTTACGGATGAGAAGTTGGTCGATAGCGTCATCTATGAAATCAAATCATTGGAAGCAAGGTATGACTACCACTTCTGCAATATCAAGCAGATGGACAGCGCCATACGCAGAGAAGCGCCAGAGCGGATACAGGATGGCAAGGCAGCGCCGGTTCTCCCCAATGCTTAGGGGGAACCGGCTTTAATTTTTGTTCTCAGCATATTCCAGGGGGACAGGACATATAGTGAAGTAGAAGACAGTAAGGATGATACCCATGGAATGGACTAGAGAACAACTCATCGTAATATGGATAATCGCAATTTTGGCTTTGTCGGTTTTAGTTCTCATATTTCCGAAATTCGCCAAAACGGCGGGTCGCGTTGTGCGGAATGCGGCTGTTGGCTGTTGCCTGCTGTGGGCGGTAGGCGCTATCTTTGGCGCGAATGCTTCGGTCGGGCTGAATCCTGTGACGGCTGGGGTTTGCGGAATTCTGGGAATCCCAGGCGCCGCTATGCTGATGATCATACATCAGATTTTATGACAGACTTCTATATTCCGCGTTAAAACAGAAGGATATCGATTGCTTTTTCCTTTGAGATGCAGTATAATGATCCAAAATACGTACTGCCAATCGTTGAAGGAGATCAATCACTATGGCTCAGGACATGACAGCGGGCAAACCGACGCGGCTATTACTTATGTTTTCTCTTCCCATTCTCCTGGGAAATATTTTTCAGCAGCTATACAATATGGTCGATAGCGTCGTTGTGGGGCGCGGCGTGGGGGTGGACGCCCTCTCGGCGGTAGGGGCCAGCGGGGTTGTGTACTGCGTGATTCTAGGCTTTGGGATGGGGATGGCGGAGGGATTTGCCATTCTTCCGGCGCAGAGGTACGGCGCACGGGATTATGAAACACTTCGAAAGCTTATCGGCTCGGGAATCCTGCTTACGGCCATTACAGCCATTCTTATGACGGCCGGGGGATGTTTTTTCTCAAGGCCACTGTTGCGTGTCATGCACACCCCGGAGGAACTGCTCGAGGAAGCCAACCGTTATATGCAGATCTTGAGCGCCGGCATCTGCATTACGCTATTTTATAATTTTTTTGCTGCGATCCTCAGAGCGCTTGGGGACAGCCGAACTCCGCTGCTGGCTATGATTGCGGCTTCGGTGATCAATGTTGTGTTGGATATTTTGTTTGTCATCGTCTTTCGAATGGGCGTGTCCGGCGCGGCAGCGGCGACGCTGATTGCGCAGGGATTTTCTCTGTTTTGCTGCCTTGCCGCTATCTATAAAATTCCATTTCTGCGGTTCAGCCGCGGCGATTGGAAGGTTGAGGGCGGCCGCATATGGGCTCTGCTGAGACTTGGCATTCCCATGGCGCTGCAAAATATTATTATCAATATTGGAGCGATGATTTTACAGTATGTTGTGAATCTATATGGCTCCCTGTATATTTCGGCCTACACCACCGGCAATAAAATTTTAAATATCATCGCCCAGCCGCCCATCTGCCTGGGCGTGGCTATGACCTCCTATACTGGGCAGAATATGGGGGCCCGGCGTTTGGACAGGGTTCGCCTGGGGCTGCGCCATTGCTTTTGGCTTACCATGGGAATCTGCGCGCTGCTGATGATCATCGTTTTTCTCAGCGCGGACGGCATTTTATCACTTCTTCTTCCGCCTGGCGAGACGGAGGTGATCGCCATCGGAGCAGGCTATGTCCGAATTATCACATTGGCGCTGCCGTTTCTTGGGTTAATTACAACCTACCGGTCCGCGCTGCAAGGGATGGGCAATACCCTTCTGCCCATGGCGGCCAGCGGCGTGGAACTGCTGCTAAGGGTATCGCTGCCCTTTGTATTGCCGGCGGCGCTGGGCTTTTCTATGATCGGAATCGCGGAAGCGTCAGCCTGGACTGGGGGAGGGCTTTTTCTGGTGGTATCCTACTACGGGGTGATGCGAAAGGTACGGCGAGATGACCGGAGTCCCTCCGCGTAGACAAGGGCGTCCGGATGTGAAGTGGCTGCATGTATCGTTTGGCAAGATTCTATAAAATCTTTACATGTCAGATACTGATTGAAAGATTGGAAGCAATTCGGCAAAAACAACTGCTATCGGGCTCAAAATTTGCTGCGGGGCCATCGGAAACAGGTTGGATTGGGCAATGGGTATTACTTTTCTGCCATCTATATGTAATGCTTAGAGAGAATAGATATAGCGTAGCACGCGGAAAAAACACTTCACAGCCCATAAATGGCAACCTGATTCTGGAAGACATAATTTTATAAAAAAATCGACGAATACGCAATGGATTATCAAGTTAATTGCTGTTTGTAATATTAGGATTCTGCCAAATCTCACATGGAGGGTGGGGAACGGAAACGGCACCGATTGGGGGAGGCGTATAAAAAGGGGGACTGTACACAGCTGATGGGATTCAGCTTCGTGCAACAGTCCCCTTGTTCATAATCTCCGGCTCTTGGGACAAGCCGTTATGCCCACCACATTTCGCCGGGCTGCTCGTAGACAAGCACGTTTTTGAGCAGAGCGATGGCCTTCTCCAGACCCTCCTTGACGGACATCATGCTGTCTTCATGTTCGATGCTCATGACGCCATCGTACCCCACGGTTTTCAAAGCGGTGACCATTTCCTTCCACTTCTGTTCTCCGGTGCCGTATCCCACCGTGCGGAAAACCCAAGCGCGGTTTTCAATATCGCTGTAATGTTTGGTGTCCAGGACGCCGATGCGGGCTGTATTGTAGGAATCGACGCGGGTATCTTTGGCATGGAAATGATAGATCGCGCCCTTTAACATCCGAATACCGGCCACAGGGTCAATCCCCTGCCAGATCAGATGGCTGGGGTCAAAATTAGCGCCGATTTCCGGGCCCACAGCCTCGCGCAGTTTCAGCAGCGTCTCCGGGTTATATACGCAGAATCCGGGATGCATCTCCAGGGCGACTTTTTTGACGCCGTGGGCGCGCATGAAGGCCACCGCCTCTTTCCAGTAGGGGATGAGCTTTTCATTCCACTGGTAGTCAAGAACTGTCAGAAAGTCTTCGGGCCAGGGGCAGGTAACCCAGTTGGGATATTTGGAATCATCGCAGTCTCCAGGGCAGCCGGAAAAGGTTACAATCGTTTCGACCCCCAGCTTTTCCGCCAACAGAACCGCATTTTTGAAATCCTGTTTTGCCGCCTCGGCTACCTCCTTCTGCGGATGGACAGGATTGGCGTGGGCGCTCAGGGCGCTGATATCCATATGGTATTCTTTCAGCCAACCCTTCAGCTCTTCGATCTTTGCATCGTCATTCAGATAGACATCCGGGTCCAGGTGAGTTTTTCCAGGCGATCCGCCACAGCCCAGCTCCAGGGACTGGACGCCCAGACCGCTCAAATATTCCATCGTGTCCTTCAAGTTCATGCCATACAGCGGAACGGTCAATACTCCTAATTTCATCGCAAAACCCTCCTACTACAAAGTAATCGTTTACACATAATCTATTGTTAAATTCTATCACACCTATCCACAAAATTCAATAGAAACTCCGGTTTTTTCATTTTTTTCAGATAGGAGGCTTGACGAACTAGGGTGGGAATGGTATCCTACAGTAAGATACGCGGCTCGAAAGCATTCAAAGAGCTGGCGTAAAGCCAAGGGTAAGCAGTCAATGGGAGGCAGACATGAAGATTACGGAGAGGGAGTTTATTCCCGTTTTATTTGCAAGCGATATCAACACATATAGTATGGCAAGGGCATTCCACGAGGCTTACGGTGTAAAGTCCATGGTGATTGGAAAGTATCCCACCGGACCCAGCTATAACAGCCGCATTGTGGATTTCACAGCCAATGAGAGGATCGACCAGCCGGATGAGTTTGTAAAGACGGTGAAGGAGCTGGCAGCGCGATTCGCGGACAAAACGCTGATTGCCATTGGGTGCGGGGACAGCTATGCGGCGCTGATCAGCCAGAACAAAGGACAATTTCCGAAAAATGTTATCGCGCCGTATATCGACTATTCACTCATGGAGGAACTGATTAAAAAAGAAAATTTCTATAAAATGTGCGATCAATATGGCCTGGATTATCCCGACACGTTTGTGTACAAAGGGGAGATGGGGATGAATTTTGAGCTGCCATTTGGTACACCCTATATTTTGAAGCCCTCCAACAGCGTGGCCTATTGGGAGCATCCCTTTGAGACGCAGAAGAAGGTCTATAAGCTGAATACGCGGGAGGAGTTGAACCGGGTAATCGGACAGATCTACGGGGCCGGCTACACGGATTCCCTGATCATTCAGGATTTTATACCGGGGGACGATTCCTATATGCGGGTTCTCACGTCCTATTCCGGGAAGGACGGAAAGGTTAAGCTCATGTGTCTGGGCCATGTTCTCCTGGAGGAGCACACCCCCCATGGTCTGGGGAATCACGCCGTCATCATCACGGAGCAGAATCGGGAACTGATGGAGAAGATGAAGGGCTTTTTAGAGGCGATTTCGTACACGGGATTCTCTAATTTTGATATCAAATATGACCAGCGGGACAAAAAATTCAAAGTCTTTGAGATCAATCTGCGGCAGGGGCGGAGCAATTATTATGTGACGGGTGCCGGCTACAACCTGGCTACCTATATCGTCCAGGACTACATCGAAAACAAAAAGTTGGATCTTGTGCTGGCGGGCAAGCGGAAGCTGTGGCTGGTGATTCCCCGGCGGGTGGCATTTCGCTACGTGTACAATGACCTCGCCAAGATTGAGATGAAGGAAGTCCTGAGAGAGTATGGATATGTGAATCCATTATTCTATAAGGGGGATCTGGGCTTTGCCAGACTTCGGTTTGTGCTGCGCAATTATGTAAGCCATTACGTAAAATATCGAAAGTATATGGGACCGGAAAAATGAACGACAAAGAGAGTGTAAAGAAGTCTGCGTCCGAGCTCGCTCCCGGCAGGGCAAAAAAGGCAGGGATCCTGGGCGGAATGGGGCCTATGGCCACATGTTATTTTTTTAATCGGATTATCACCCATACCGATGCTGCCCGTGACCAGGAACACATCGACATCTGCATTCTGAACCATGCGACGATTCCGGACAGGACGAGTGCCATATTGACGGGAAAGGCGGAAGCATTTTTAAAGGAAGCGAGGGAGGATTGCCGAAAGCTTGCGGATATGGGAGCGGAGTATATCGCCATCCCGTGCAATACAACCCACTATTTTTATGATGCGTTGGCGGAGGCGAGCCCCATTCCGATCCTTCATATGGTGAGGGAGACAATCAGGGACATTATAACAGAGTATCCGGATGTCCAAAAGGTGGGGATTATGGCAACGGATGGCACCGTCCATGCAAACGTGTATGGGAGGGAGTGTGCCGCCAACGGAATCCAGGCAGTCTATCCGGCGCCGCCGATGCAGACAGCGGTTATGCATATTATTTACAATGAAATCAAGAAGGGAAAAGCGGGAAGTCTGGATATGTTTTCGCAAGTGGCGGATTCCTTGCGGGAGCAGGGCTGTCAGGTGCTGGTTCTAGCCTGCACAGAATTATCAATTTTGAAAGACGAATACTCTCTGCCCGGTGACATTGTAGACGCCATGGATGTATTGGTCCGCCGGTTCATTGAAATGTCGGGCAGACACTACAGAGAGCTTTAGACTTGGAGGCATATATGAACAGAGTGAATAGGCAAACCCATACCCTCTTGGAGTATCGAGATCGACTACAGCAAGCAGACCTTCTCGTTGAGGCCCACATCCCAGACGCGGCCCAGCCAGTGGAGTATTTATCCTACAACTCCAAGGACTTGGGGAAAAATACGCTCTTCGTCTGTAAAGGAGCCGCCTTTAAGGAAGAGTATTTTCGTGATGTGTGCCGCCAGGGGATCTTGGCGTATGTGAGCGAGGTGGCCTATGGGGAGACGGATCCTGCCA
>CAUFVC010000035.1:0-11737 GCA_959029275.1 uncultured Eubacteriales bacterium
GCAAGCACAACAAATTTCAGCGTCCGCATGGACAGTGACATCAAAAAGCAGTGTGAAGCACTTTACGGCGAGCTGGGCATGAACCTGACTACAGCAATCAATGTGTTTCTCCGCCAATCTCTCCGTGTCGGCGGCTTTCCCTTTGAAGTCAAGCTGGAACAGCCCAACAAAGAGACAATTGCCGCTATGCTGGAAGCAGAGCGGATTGCGCGTGATCCCAGCGTAAAGCACTACTCCGATGTAGAAGAAGCACTCCAGGAGCTGAAAAGATGAACTGCGATATTGTTTGGCACTCAAGCGTCATCTGAACATTAACCTACTGGATGATATTATCCGTGCGTTGTCCCGTGGTGAAACGCTGCCAGAGAAGAACAAAGACCATCCGCTGTCTGGCGACTGGATAGGACACAGGGAATGCCATATCCAGCCAGATTGGTTGTTGGTCTACCGGATTGACGATGATGTGCTGGTGCTGACGTTAGCCCGCACCGGGACGCACAGCGACTTATTCGGCAAATAGCATACTGACCGCTGTATGGAAGAAACTTCTGTACGGCGGTTTTGTATGCTCATCGCTGCTGCTAGTTTTACTGTCAATATGGGGAAAAACAGCAGGAATTAACGTGAATTATATGCATACCGGCAATTTGATCTGATTGTCTGCGGACATGCCCATCACAGCTGTTACATACTTGGCGGGTGGATTTGATTCCCTGCTGGATGGGCTCCTATACGTCGCCATCATGTTGGCGGTGGAATATCCCAAGATAAAAATCAAGAGGCGGAATAGCGAAATCCGAGCCGGTGAATCTCAGCAGAGAAATTCACCGGCTCAGATTCTACTCTATATCCGGAAACGCATAATGCCTGTTGCCCCCTTCGCCGGGAATGCCGCGGCTATTTTAGGAGCGGTAGAAGGCGGCGGACTGGATCATATCCAGGACAGCCCCTGGCTCTAGCTTTGAGCCTTTGATGGAGTATTCCACCACCATATCCCCGCAGAGTAGAGAAAATCTCATACTTTCATATTGCGCTCGATCCTCTCCCCCCTCCGGCACCGTCAGAGTCCGAAGCCGCAGCACCTCCTCCGAGATCTCCTGCGCCTGGAAGATGGGATCGCACATCGTCTCATAGAGCTCATCCGGGATCGAATCCGCAAGGGGAATGGAGTACTCACAGATGTTATATCGCTCCGTGGACGCTGCCGGCGTCATCCTTGAAGCATACGCCTCTTCATAGGGCCGTATGACAATGCGGATGTAATCGTAGCCGCCATCGGTGTAGCTGAGAATGAATGCCTCTGAACCGTGGTCCTTGCTGACGGAGGCGGATTCAAATGCATAGCCTTGCAAAAAGCTTACCGGGATGTAGCTGGCATATAAAGCTTCCCCATAAAGCTCGCTCTGCGCGATCTCCCGCGGCTCCTCCCTGACTTTGTCCACATCGCTTTGGATTGGCAGAGCATCCTGCGAGTCCCCTGATTTGACAGTTTCCGCAGGTTCATCCAAAGATTCTGACGGTGAGACTTCCTCCGGTGTGCTGATTTGCGCCGCGATTTCGCCGGGCGTCTGTTGGGGGCTTTGAGGGCTCATCGAACCCCTGTCTTTTAACACAATGGCTGTCCCCGAGAAGGCTACGATTAGACAGGCCGCTATGGCGGCGTAGCCAATTCGCCAGCTATGGCGGCTCCTCCTCTGAGCCCCTCGCATTTTTTTCTTTGTCTCAAAGAGAAGCGCCTCGTCCGGCACCACAGACGAAAACTCTTCTTGATATGCAGATTTAAATGATTTCATGGTCTTCACTCCTCCTATTCAAAATCATACGGTATCTTGCGGCGCAGCATGTTCCTCGCTCTTGTAAGCCGCATCCGAACTGTGGATTCCTTCACATGCAGATACTGGCTAATCTGCGCTGTGGAAAGATCCTCATAATAGAAAAGATGAATCACAACGCGATAGTGCGGCGGGAGGCACTCCAGAAATGGAGACAGATCCACCGCGTCCTCCTGCGGTTCAGCCGGCAGCTCCAGCTCCAGCGGCTGGGTCTTTTTCTTGAAGGAGGAATTTAACGCCGACAGAGAACAATTGACCGTCACCCGGATAAACCAGGCCTTCTCATGCTCTGAGCTCTGGAACGTTGGCTGTTTCTCAATATACCGCATAAAAACTTCCTGAAAAATATCCTCCGCATCCTGAGGATGCCGCGTCTTGGCATATGCTAGCTTATATACCAGATCCGCGTATCGCTGTATTATCGTCTCGATTGGGTCGTCGGCGCCAAACGACGGGTTGTTCATCGCAAAACCTCCTTCCACTTATATAAACCGTTGGCGTCGGATATTTGCCACCGTTTTTTTAATTTTTTTTTGACGGAAGGACACACATTTGTACAGAAGCGGAAGTACACAGAAAAAAAATGGTGGCTGTGGCTTCAACGATTGGAAAATCGTGAAGCGACAGCCACCATTGGGATTGGAGTGTCACAACCTATCGCAGCGCCACGTCGACTTGATACTCCCGTCCCTTTTCGTAGGGAAGGATATCCGAATTGTGGGCCGTCCCATCGACTTTAATCTCCGCAACAGTTTTCCTCTCCGCGCTGCCTTCCTGGCGGTACGTGATGTGATAGACCGCCTCACGGAAGACCCGGTCAACACGGCAGACCGTCCAAGAGGGAGGCAGGCAGGGATCTAATCGCAGCCCCGCTAGCTCTGGCTGTAATCCCAGAATAAACTGTAGAACGGACTTGAGCAGCCAAGAGCCGCTGGCCGTCCTCCAGCTCTGCCCCGCCGTTTTATAGCGGTACCCTGTAATCTGCGGGAAATACGAATTGCACATGACATAGGGCTCACACAGCTTATCAAAGGGCAGGATCTTGTTCAGATCCGCCTCCACCTTTTCATTTCGCTTCAACATACACTCCACCGCAAGCTTCCAGGCCATAGGATGCAGGTATACGCCGCCATTCTCATGGACGCCCGGCGGTTTTTGTGTCATATCCCCGATATTGGAATAGTAGGTAGAATAGGGAGGATAGGAGACGAGGGAACCTAGTTCCGTGTCAAGATAGCGGTCCACAGCATCCATGGCCTTCCGCTCCTTTCCGTCCACAGCGATTCCCGACAGGACCGACCATAATTGCGGGATTAGGTAAATTCTCCCCTCCTGGCAGGACGAGGATCCCAGTTTCTCATCCTCATCGGTATACGCACACAGATAATACTCCCCATCCCATCCAAATTCGTCCACAATCCGCCGCATCTCTTCGCCGCGGGATCGCGCCGCCTGTTCGTCCGCCTTCAGCCCTTTCCAAGCCGCAATCTCCCCAAATTGAGAATTGGCCCGATACCAGGCAATGGAAAGCCACACGCTGACGCCTCTGCCTTTGAGACCGGCAGCGTTGAGGCCATCGTTCCAGTCACCGCCCCAGACTTTGACCAGGCCGTGCAACCCCCGGAAATTCCACAAAAACTCTACAGATCGTTTGATATGTTCATACACTGTGGCAACTGTTCCGTCATTGAACGCCACCTCCTCGTCCAGCAGGCGGAGGTCCCCCATTTCCTTCACCAGGGTATACACGGTGAACGTTAGCCACACCGTGTTATCGGCAAAGTTATTGTCACGGATCTCACCGTCCAGGAAGGTTCTCGGGGCATACCCATTGCTGTACTGATAGGAGAGCACCCGTTTGATCCGCTCCCAGGCCAGACGGGGATTGACAGCCCCAAAGCACTCGCAATCGCTGGTCAGGTCCCGATACCCGTTGTGGCGAACCCGCGCCCAGCGGCTTCCCATATTCGCCTGATGCTTCAGCCCATAATTCAGGAGCTGGTCCAGATTCTCATTGGGCGTGTGAATCTGAACATTTTTGATCTGATCCAAACGGGTCTGCATCAGGCTTTCCAGGGCTGCTTCCACGCCGATCTCCTGGAATATACGCTGGCGGGCTTTCTGGATGCCACAGACATCATATTCCACGCCGGCCATAAAATGAAGGCGCAGCGTCTGTCCCGGCTCGACAGTCACCTGTTTCTCCAGGGCAAGGCATAACTTTTCCGCAATACAGTCGCTGTCGGTGCATCCGCCGCCTAGCACGGCTTTAGGCGCGATCTCCGCTCCATAGGTTCCAATAAATGCATTCCTCTGCGCATCATATCCGGTTGGCTCCTGGTCACAAGTCAGATAGCCCAGCACCTGCCGCCGCTCCCCCGTCCCAAAGGGCGAATAGCACTTGCCGTACACCGCCGCCGCTTCCTTTTCATACCCGCCGCTGCACACATTGTATGCCTGCGGAACATAGGCGCCATCCAGATCCGTGGCCAGATACTGAATGAGCTTTAAGGTGGAAGCCGTGTCCCGCTGGTTTGTCACCGCGAGGGAATACACCTCACAGCGCCCTGTCTCCGGCACAAAAATTGTATACTCTGTGGCGATCCCTTTATACGTCTGCCGGATGGTGGAGTATCCCTGCCCATGAACACAGGCGTATCCCGTATATGGCCTTTCAATGGGCATTCCGTTTGCAGTCCACCACTCTCCATCCTGGACGTCGATGACGTAAAGGTTTCGATTTTTTACCAACTTGATCCGCCGACCCATAGCATCCTGGGCCAATCCCTCCCCAAATCCCACCTGGGAAGTGAAGGTTACATACTCATCATTCCAGAGATAATTATACCAGTGCCTCGGAATATCCCTCTCTGTGATAACAAACTCCCGTCCATCGTTTTGAAAATATCCATACTGCTTCATTGTGGCGTCCTCTTCCTTTCTTTAATTAAAGCCGGTGCCGTATCGACGCCGGGCAAAAGCAACTGTAAAAAGTCTCCCGTCTCCGACAGCGCCCTGACATTGTGAATCCCCATCCCCTGCAAAACCACCGCCCAACGCTGGGCCATATCCTCCTGGTACAGGACCGGCAAAAAACCCGCCCGCAGATAGCTTCGGATGGCCTGAGTGCAAAAGTCATCCGTGGTAAGATAGGCGCCGCGACAGCCGGCATCCCAGATCACGCCAAGCGCCGCGGTATTCATGGGCTGGCTGAGCCCATATCCTCTGAACTTTTCCCGGCACGCCGCCATGTGGATATAGCCCAGACTTTGCAGCGGATGGACCACCGCTGTGATGGTCGCGGCCGGCTCCCCATCTTTTTCAACCAAAACTATATTGCGCGTATCCAAATCCGGATGCTCCAGCATAGACCGGCGGAATTCCGGCTCCCCGGCATCTGGCCCCAGCAAGCCTTCCTTACAGATCACGAGCCACCTCTCCATATCATCCTTCGAGCCGTCAAAGGGCCGAGCGCAAAATCCGTCCGGCCAGACCGGGCTGCCTATGGGCTGGCGCCTCCAATACATCTTCAGCCGCTCCATGCCGCCCGTTCCTTCCCCCCGGCTTTCAGCTGGCACTCCCGGTACTCCGTCGGCGTCAATCCCGTGTGCTTTTTAAAGACGCTGCTAAAATAAACGTGATCGGTAAAACCACAGGCCGCGGCAATTTCTCCCACCGGGCTGCGGGTTATACAGAGCAGACTCTTCGCCTTATCCAACCTGAGATTCGTCAGCATCTTTCCCGGGGTGGTTCCCGTCATGTCCTTAAAGCAACTGTGAAAATATGCCTTGCTGAGTCCGGAACGCCGTATCAGCCCATCCACATCAAGCTCCTCGCTGAAATGCTGCATAATATAGTCCACCGCCTTTGATATGTGCCGGTTTCCCCTGGACCGAGCGCAGGCCAAACTGCTGTCGTGGAATAGCTCATCTAATAAAAAATAGAGATTCGACTTCACGCTAAAGCAGTGGAGATCATCGTTCTTAACGCTGTCCTGGCAAATCTTCGTCATCATATTCCGGAGGACGTCGAAATTGCTTGGCGTCAGCTTGTTGGGCAGGCGAAGCAGCAATGGATTCTCATAGATGGGCTGCGCCTCTTCCTCACATCCGAAAAGATATCCCTTAGACCTCTCGTAATTGCCAAAAAAATCAATACACAGCGTTATGCACTCATAGGGCAGCACGCCTTTGACTTGCTGCCCGGGCTTACGGATATTCACATCCCCCGCCTGGAAGGGCACGAATCGGCCATCGATCTCGATCCCGCCTCCGCTGCGCAGATACAGCTCGATTTCATAATCATACACGCTCCGGCTTTCCATTTTTTCCTCGCTGGAGAACCTATATCCATCAAAGTACGCACAGCGAAGAACGATAGGGTTTAGATATTGTGTGGTCAGCCTCATCGATTTCCCTCCTCCCTAACAAGTTACCATACTTTTTTCATATGGTCAACATAATATTTATACTGTTTTTATGAATTCTGTGCTATTCTACCATCAATAAATTTCTTTGCGGAGGAGTGAAGACAATGACAGGAAAAGAGCGGATGACGCGGATTCTCAGGCATGAGCCTGTGGACCGTATCGGACTGTACGAACATTTTTGGGGCGATACCCACAGGGAATGGCATGAGAAAGGATATCTCGGCAAGGATGAATCCTTTGACACACATTTTCAGTTTGACATGCAGGAATGCTGGCCGTTCAACACAGTGGCGGACCTGGATTTCAAGCGCCGGGCCGTAGCGGAAACAGAGGACACCGTCACCTATCTGGACGGCAACGGCGCCACCCTTCGCCAGCATAAATTCCACGACACGACCCCAGAACACGTGGATTTCAAAGTCAAGGAGCGGGAGGACTGGGAACGGCTAATCAAGCCCCTTTTAAAGGCGGAGCCGCGCCGGATTAATTTCGAGGCCTACCGCAGGGCAAAGGCGGAGGCGGCCAAGGCCGGCCGCTTTTTCGTCTGGAGCGGCATCAACGTATTTGAAAGCATCCACCCCGTCTGCGGTCATGAAAATATGCTGGTGGGAATGGCGCTGGATCCTGACTGGATCGTGGACATGGCGCAGACCTACGCCAAGCTCACCGTCGATTTGCAGACCATGCTCTTTGAGCAGGAAGGCTATCCCGATGGAATCTGGTACTATGAGGACATGGGCTACAAGGGAAGTCCCTTTATGTCCCCCGCCATGTACGATACAATCATCAAACCTAGCCATGCCTATACCATAGGCTTTGCGAAGGAGCACGGCCTCCCCGTCATCATGCACTCCTGTGGCTATGTGGAGCCCCTGTTGCCAGGCATGATTGACGCCGGCATCGACTGCCTACAGGTCATTGAGGTCAAAGCTGGGATGGACCTCCTGAAACTACACCGGCTCTATGGCCAGCAGATCGCCTTTATGGGTGGGATCGATGTGCGCACGCTGTACACCAACGATCGGGCGGTCATCGATCAGGAATTGGAAAGCAAGATACCGCTTGTCAAGGAGGGTTACAACTATGTCCTCCACAGCGATCACTCTATCCCGAAAACCGTACAGTATGAAACCTACCAGTACTTCATCAGGCGAGGGCTGGAGCTGGGAACCTACTAAATTTTCAGGCGCGATCCGCATATTGACGTCTACCCATTGCACACCACAAGGAATCTGTGATATAATGGCGTCTATGCAAACGTTTGTAACCGTGTGCTAGTATATATCTAGGAGATTCCTTATGTCAACCAATCTATCAACCGAATCAAAAATCTTTTACAAATCTGTCTTTGCCCTCGTCCTTCCCATGGCGATTCAAAATCTCATCAACGTGGCCGTCACCTCAGCCGATGTCATAATGTTGGGGAAGGTGGGCGAAACAGCTCTGTCGGGCTCTTCCCTGGCGGGCCAGGTGCAGTTCATCCTCACCCTGTTCTTCTTCGGCCTCACATCCGGAGCCGCGATTTTGACAGCTCAGTACTGGGGAAAGGGCGACACGCGCACCATCGAGATCGTCATGGGCATCGCCCTCCGCTTTGCCCTTATCGTGGGGGTTATCTTTACCGCCGCCGTGCTGCTCTTTCCATATCCCATCATGCGCATCTTCTCCCCCGAGGAGGATGTGATCCGGGAGGGAGCCCGATATCTTCGGGTTGTGGCTCCTTCTTACCTGTTCATGTCCGTCACCATTATCTATCTCAACATCATGCGAAGTGTAGAGCGGGTCATCATATCCACGGTAGTGTATCTGGTATCCCTTTTTCTCAATATTATCCTCAACGCCATCTTTATCTTCGGCCTCCTGGGCTGCCCTGCCATGGGCATCGCCGGCGCGGCTCTGGGCACAACCATCGCCCGCGGCGCAGAGCTCGCCATCGTTTTGCTCTACTCGGCGCGCAACAAAGTGGTGCGCCTGCGGGTCCGGGATATCTTTGTCCACGACAAGCTACTTCTATCGGATTTCATCCGGTACTCCCTCCCCGTCACCCTCAACGAATTGATGTGGGGCGCCGGTATCTCCATGAATGCCGTTATCATCGGCCACATGGGGAGTTCTGCTGTCGCGGCCAACTCTGTCGCCCAGGTCACCCGCAATCTGGCCACCGTCGTGGCCTTTGGCATTGCCAACGCGGCCGCCATCATGATCGGAAAGAAAATCGGAGAAAATGACTATGGGCGGGCAGAAGATTATGCCAATCGATTTGTGAAGCTGACGCTGGCCGCCGGCGTCGCCGGAGGCCTGATCATCCTCCTGGTCCGCCCCATCGTCATGGCCACCATGAACGTGACGCCGGAGGCACACCGGTATATGTCTGTCATGATGCTCATCATGTCCTATTATGTCATTGCCCAGGCCTACAATACCACCATGGTGGTGGGCATCTTCCGCGCCGGGGGCGATGCAAAGTTTGGCTTGATCATGGATGTATCCACTATGTGGGGCGGTTCCATCCTTCTGGGCGCAATCTTCGCCTTTGTGTTCCACTGGAGCGTCCCCGCCGTATATGCTGTCATCATGGGGGACGAGCTCATCAAGGTTCCCCTGACGACGCTCCGGTATAAGAGCAAGAAATGGCTGCGGAATGTGACGCGCTGAGATGACCGCAGCCCCTACATAAAAAACAAACGTCTAAGCCACGGCTTACACCGTAACCTGACGTTTGTTTTTTTATGGAAGAAGCGACATCCTTACTTTATCTCCCTCTTCAACAGCACCGGCGCCATGAGCAAGCCGGTTCTGCGGAATTGATACTCATAGCTGTACTCCGCACCCTTGGTCCGCCATGCGCCTGGCCCATACCAGGTAAGGGTATCATCGCTGCAATGCAACTGTCCGAAGCTGCCAAACCGATTGCCAAACACCGTGATCGAAATGCTATGGCGGCCTGCGCCCAGATGCCCCAGCTCAACCCGGTAGGGCAGAAGGGCGATCCGGCCTGCATCCTTTCCATCCACCGCCACCGCGATAACCGGCGCGCGGAACTTATCGATCTCCACGGCGTACTCGCCATCCTCCACCTCGACAGTCCACTCATAGGTCACATTCGCCCCATAGAAGGGAAGCCCCTGATATGTCCAGTCGCTGAAATCCAAGCTCCGCACCGGCTCTGTCACCCAGGCTCTAGCGCCTCGCGCTTCCACGCCGAAATCCCCCAGCACGTAGCACCACTCCAGATTCGACTCCTGCATATAGGGCATCTCCAGGATCAGAGTATTTTCCCCTTTCCGAATCGATCCCAACTCCACCGTTTTGATGGACATGTCGGTGAAATACCCAACCGGCGTATTTCGCACCGGCTTTCCGTTGAAGGTGATGGCGCAGAGCTCCGGCGTCTCCAGCGCCAACTGCGCCGTATCCACCGCAACTGCAGCGTCAAAGCGGAACCGCAGGCGAAGGGAATGCTCCGGGGTCTGCGTTTTCTCCACAGACCAGGGCTGGGCGAAGGCCTCCATCTTCAGCGGATAGCCCAACCGCGCCCGCAAAAGATTGTCGATTCTGAGCACTTCCTCCGTATCCCGCCACTCTTCCTGGTCCAGAGAGTATTCCGCCATGTCAAGCAGCAGAACGTTTGGCTCCGACAAGGTTACCGGCACGGGGCCCCACACTTTTTCCAGGCGCGTCCACCGGTCCTCTGCCGGGATTGGCGCTGGGCAATCCGCCGCCTTGGTCACAGGCTCTAAGCGGAGCAGCAGGCTATCGTGCTCATAGAGATCCCGGATCAGCTCCGTTTTGCCATTCTCATAGCCGGCGGCGACGGCGTGATGGGTGCCGCGGAGTGTATCATATTCCTCCAGCGCATACAAACCATTCAACACAATGTGGATCCTGCTGGCAACCGGCTTGTCAGGTTTCACCGCCTTTTTACCGTTTGCGATGAACAGCCACTTCCCATCTGCATCCGCCCGCATCTGGTAGATATATGAGGCGGACCTGGCTCCGCTGACAGTCCGGATATCCAGCTGCCGCACCGGCTCCAATGCCTCCATCAGCGCTGTCCGGTCGAAAGGAATGTACACCGCTTGGGCGGCCATCTGCGCGGGGATCATGGACGGAACCGCATCCATATATTTGGCAGGTTCGCCCATGAAGATCACCTTTCCGCCCGCCTCGGCGAAAGCTTGGAGCCGCTGGACAGTCGTTGACCGCAGCGTGATGCAGGCCGGCACGATGACCACATCGTAGGCCATCTCGCCCACCGCAAAGGTCTTGCCCTCCATCAATTCCGGCTGCTGGGATGGCAGCAGGGATTCCGCAATAAAATCAAAATCCTGAAGGCCAAACAGAAGCCATTCGATAACCTGGGAAAATTGCTGCTCCAACTGCTGGCGCTTGGCCGCCGTCTGCTCCTTCGGCCCCCAGTACAGCCAGTAGCTCTCAATGGGATGGATCACCCCGATTTTAACATCCGGTTTCCCGCTTGTCAACGCTGTGTTGACTCTGGCAAAGTGATCCTCAATAAGCGGATATTCCTTATACCACGGCGACTGGTAGAAAATGGACGCCGGGTAGTCCCGCTTCGCTTCCCCCGCCATGCTCGTCCAGGACAAATGGTGAACCCGGGTGGTGACGCCAAGGGCCGCCTGCCAGTCCCCCTGAAGCTTGTGGCCGCGGAAATCAAAATCCCAGTTGGTAACACCGTACAGCTCGCTGGTCATGCCGGCGTAGCCGTACTGATGGACAGCGCTCTGGCACTGTTTCGCCGTGGAATACTCCCGGTTGTCACACAGCATATCGATGCCCGGCCTCTGGAAATTGCGGTAGGACCGCATGGCCTCCCCGAGAGCATGGGTCTGAGATTCCAGCGTCGGTTCCTCCATCAGATGTCCCGTCAATTCCAGGCCGTTCCTCCGGCACCATCCTCCAACCGTGTCGGCAAAGGCGCTGGAAAAGCGCTCCGCTATGTGGTCGTGGTACCGGTAGCGGGCCACGGAAATCTTTCCGCCGGGTAGCTCCCAAAATAGCTCCGGCAGCGTATCAAAGAACTCCTCGCCGTACTGGTCCCGATAGCTATCGGGAATATCATCCGTGTACGGGAGAATCACTTCCTTCTTCTCCCCGGCAAACCCGAGAGTCGTCTTGTGGGCAAATTGGGGTTCATCCGTAAAGATCGCCGGGATCACGGTGCCGAAATAGTCGCCTACCGCCTCCTTATACCGCTCGTGGGTCACCTCCACGAATCGCTCCACCGCCTTGGGATTCAGCGTATCCAAGTAGGTATAATTGTTCCACCAGGGACTGGGCAGTGAGATTTCCATATAGGCATACCAGACATTCTCGCCGTCTTCCCCATCCCTGAGCCGGCGGTACCCCTTGAGAAACCCATCCTCCAGCTGTACGTCGAAACGCGCTAGCAGGGTTCCATGTCCGCTGGACATAGTCCTCATCCCAGATGTCAGGATCTGGCTGTTGTCATTGC
>CAUFVC010000036.1:0-11585 GCA_959029275.1 uncultured Eubacteriales bacterium
TAGTTGCCGTACACGTCTTTTCTCCCGATGTACATATCGTATAACAGCTCATCCCGATAGGTCTTTGTCAAAAATTCCTCGCCCGTATCCTGCCCAAACTGAATGGGAGAATACGGTTCATCCAGGCGGGTAAAGGCCGCCTCCCGGGTTATCAGAACACCGGATTTCTCCGAATACAAAAAAATGTCATCAAAGGTGGAATTCAGTCTCAGCAGAGACGCAACGTATTTTTGCACGTTGAGTATATCCGTAATGCATTCCGGATCCTTCGCCGGATCTCCGTCGGTAAAAAAGTCATTGGCCTGCTGATTGCTCCGCAGGTTCAGCACTAAATTCCGCATACCAATAATATATTCGTCGATCACCTTGCTATTTTGCTCGACTACGTTGTACACTGTCTGGTATTCTTCCGCTTTTACAGTCTTCACTGCGTCGAGATATATGAACAGGGTCAAAGTGACAGGTATTACAGCTACACTGCAAAAATACGCAAAGTACCGCACGATAAAGGAGTTCTCTCTGATCCTCATGTCTCCACCTTCCCAAGTCTAAGAATCCCAACGTTTATTATACCAAACTGCGACACAAAATAAAGAAGAAAAGCGCCGCCAGGGTCAAAATTTATGACCGAAACGGCGCCTAGCCTCATGTGGAACTATTTGGCGTTTTCATCATATGCTTTCTGATAGGTCTCGATATACTCCGACAGCCCTAACCTTTCCAGGTCTGCCAGATAAGCGTCCCATTCCGCGTCCACATCTTTCTGCCCCGTGATGAAGGCTACGATGGCCGATTTCACATAGTCTTTAAGCGGAACCGACTGGTTGCTGAGAGCCGTGGCCGTATCCGCGTCAACCCACATGGGCATCTCCTCTTCGCCCTCGCCTCTATAGTTTGAATAGGCGTCTGTGTCGCGGATAAGGCGTGCCTCATAGTTGGTAGGATCGAGGATATCGCCTTCAAATTGAAGCTTTTTCTTCCAATCTACAGGGAAGAGCAGTGTAGTAGTGCCCCAGATCTTGTTGTTCGGCTGGCCGGAGTAATTCGTTCCCCCCGGAACCATTTTCCACTCCGCCTTCAGCCCTGTGACACCCGTTGCGCCCGAATCGGCCTCATCCCAGACCTCACCCTTCGGTCCGAACTCCATCCGGTTGATTACATATCCGTCACAGAAAAAGTCAAGCAGACGAAACGCGACCGCAGGATTCTCGCATTTGTCGGTGATGGCGGCGCGTCCCCCACTGGTGGTCAACAGGTCATACACAGGCGTTCCCTGGTATCCGTCCGGACCCTTCAGAGGCATAAGCGCTTCGTACTGGTCGGCAAGCTCGCGGTTGGTATTGTCAATGGCCATGGCGAGATGTCCGGCGGAATAGCTTCCCAGCACTGTAGGCTCCGCATTGCCTAATT
Source organism: uncultured Eubacteriales bacterium (assembly GCA_959029275.1). Classification (GTDB taxonomy): domain Bacteria; phylum Bacillota; class Clostridia; order Lachnospirales; family Bianqueaceae; genus Bianquea. Next base: position 1,411 of record CAUFVC010000036.1, read on the forward strand.
TCAACAGCGAATTCAGATCCTGGGTGAGGGAGGCGGGATCGATCAGATCCTCGGCGTACAGATCCGCCATGTACTTCAGACCATTTTTAAAGGCATCGGTGGTCACCGGCGAGGTAAAGACGCCGTCTTTCAGCATCTTGACGCCTCCATCAAAATGGCAGAATGCGTTCATGATGTATATATAGGGATCGGCTGCCCATGTATTGGCCGCACCGGACAGAGGAACTTCATCTTTCTCGCCGTTTCCATTGGGATCTTGATCGCGGAAGGCGATGAGAACGTCCTTGAATTCCTCCGTTGTCGTCGGTACCTCCATCCCCAGCTTGTCGATCCAGGCGGTATTGATCCAGAATTTGTAGTTTACCGACCCGTGCCCGGCTGCGCCCTCACACCGCGGAATACAGTACACGTTTCCGTCGGGCGCGGTCATGGACGCCTTAAGAGACGGAATGTCCTCCCAGATCTGCTTGATGTTAACGCTATACTTTTCAATGTAGTCGTTCATGGGGAGATAGATTTTTTCCGTCATCCCGTACTTGACAATGTCCATATTGGACCCCGCAGCGCCATATAGAATTAGCTCAGGATATGTGCCGGTGCTGAGAGCCAGGTTCAGCTTATCCCCGTACCCATCCTCCGGTGCGATCTGCATGTCCAATTTGATGTTTGTCTGCTCTTCCACAAAGTGGGTAAACTCGTTGTCAACAAGATCGTTGACCTGTCCGACCTGAGGCAGCATAACCGACAGGGTTACCTGCTCCGTCACAATGGGCAACTCCCCGGCCGGCGTCACGCCATCCTCGTTGGTGGCGACGCTGGCGGAGTCGCTTGAATTCTGACTTGATTCCTGGCTGGAATTTCCAGAATCCCCGGTGTCTTTTTTGCACCCGGCAACCATAGTTGCAATGCTCATGACGACCAGGAGCATTGCGATGATACTTTTCATGTTCTTTCTCATACCTGTCCTCCATTTTCATATATTGCTCACGAGGGCGGCGCCCCCGGTAAGCTCCTGTCAACCCTTGATCGATCCCACCATAACGCCTTTGATAAAGTATTTCTGGATGAGGGGATAGAAGATAAGCAGGGGAATGCTGGATACGACGATAAGGGAGTATTTGAGAAGCTCCGATAGATACTGTTTTTGCATCATATCCGTGACATTGATCATCTTGTCAATGGCTGTGAAGTCCACCTTATTTTGCACTAAAATATTGCGCAATATAAGCTGTAACGGAAATTTTGACGGTGTGTTGATGTGCAGCAGGGCGCTGAAATAGGAGTTCCACATGGACGTGGCTGCGCTCAGGGCCAGCACCGCCATGATTGGTTTCGACAACGGCAACACCATGTGGAAGAAGCACTGAAAATAACTTCCTCCGTCGATGCTCGTTGCCTCGAAAAGTTCCTCCGGAATGGTGGATTTGATAAACGTCCTGGTAATCACAACATTCCACGCCCCCGTCAGGCCGGGAAGGATCAGCGCCCACATGGTATCCATGAGATGTAGGTTCATAATCAATAAGTAGGATGGGATCATACCGCCGCTGATAAACATGGTGATGGTGTAAAGGACCGTCACAAATTTTTTGGCGGGGAATTCTTTGCGGGTGAGAGGATACCCTACCATCATGGTCAAAATGACGCTGAGAACTGAAAAAATAACTGTATAGACAATGGAGTTTCGATATCCCGTCCACACCTGAGAGGTGTTAAAGATGGCCTGGTATCCCTGCAATCCCGGATCCACAGGAAGCAGGACCACCTTTCCCTGCATCAGAGCCGTAGGGGAAGAAAAGGAGGCGCTGATCACATAGATAAGGGGATATAGAACCGCGATGACAAACGCCCCGAGAAATATGTAGATACATGCCATATAGATCTTATCCGGCACGGTCAAACGGATCTTTCCTGACTTATGTTTTCTTGACTTTTCAAACATAGGGCCGATCTCCTTTCGCATGCTAGAATAAGCTAATATCGCTGAGCTTGCTGGCGATTTTATTGACTGTAAACAGAATGATAAAGTTAATCAGGGCATTGAATAGGCTGATGGCCGTTGACAGACTAAATTGCGCGTCCGTAACGCCAATTTTATACACATAGGTGGATATGATCTCCGACACCGCATAATTCGACGCATTTTGGAGAAGGAATACCTTCTCAAAGCCGACGCTCAAAATACTTCCCGTATTGAGAATCAAGGTGATGACGATGGTGGGAAGGATACAGGGAATGTCAATATGTATGACTCGTTTCAGCTTCGTCGCCCCATCGATGGTAGCCGCCTCGTACAGGGAGGCATCGACCCCGGAAAGCGCCGCAAAATATAGGACAGAGCTGTATCCGGATCCCTGCCACACGCCGGACCACACATACAGCGGCCGGAAAGCCTCCTTTTTGCCGAGAAAATCCACCGGCCGCCCTCCAAAAAATTTAATGACCTCATTGATAAGGCCGTACCGGTAGTGAAAAATCTGCATCATGATGCTGACGAGCACTACGGTTGAGATAAAATAGGGCGCATAGGTGATGGTCTGGAGAACCTTTTTGGTTTTTGCATGGCTCAGCTCATTGAAGGCTAGGGCCAGAAGGATGGGAAAGGGAAACCCTACGGCGATGGAATACACGCTAAGAACGATGGTATTTTTCATGATCTGCCAGAAAATCGGCATATTGAAGAATTGGCGAAAGTATTTTAATCCGACAAATGGGCTGCGCAAGCCCTTCCGAACACTATAATCCTGAAATGCTATGATATTGCCTACCATAGGGATATAGGAGAATACCAGAAGCAGCAGAACGGGAAGCGCACATAATATGTAGAGTTGCCAGACCTTGCTGTGCCTTGCACGCAAACTCGCACGCGGTGTACTTGGCTTTTTCGCTACTTTAACGGAATGATTCATTTTCTGTCCACCCAACCTCTCAAAAGAAAACGTTATTTAGAATGCCATTCGTTATTTTTATTATATCGATCCACGCATTGCTTTTCAATTGATGATTATTTCAGAATAGATGAACGATTTTAAATCGTTTCTTCCCTCTTTTTTGTGCTTCTCGCATAATTTCCCGCTGTTTTCGGCCTCCATGATGAACGAAATCTAACTTGAATGCCCTCCGCCGTGGATCGGAAATCCTTAAAAATTAACAATTCTTCATCCCGCAATGGCCTCCGGGAGCGCCGAAAAATGGACGCGCTTGCGGCAGTCTTCCACATAAAAAGATCTCCCGTCATACTAAAATGACGAGAGATCGACATGAATTTATGTATCGTCAGCGCGGCATCCAAAGGTTTTCGTCGCAGTCCAGCCGCAAACCATCCCGGAGTACCAGGGTTACTCGAGTATCCGCTACATCCCGGCTGGCTTCCACGGATGCGATAGGGCAGTCTTCCCCGGGGTAGAGCACTGTGACCACCCGCAGGTTGCTGCCATGGGTCATATACTGCACCGTGGGCAGCGGCTCATCGTCGCCCTGGATTCCGGTGGGTCCCGGCTTCCACCCCTGCCACTCTGGCTCATGCTGGCCACAGATCAGAGCCACCCCGTCCACTTTCCGGTCCCTCAGGGAGACGAGCAGATGCAGGAAATCGGCGGTGACATCCATCCCGCGGACGGACACCGCAGCGGCATCCACGTGCCACAGCAGCTCATACGCATTTTCGTCTTCGCTGAACAGCCGGTCAATTACCACGAAAAAGGCATCCAACCCGTGTCCGGGCTTCTTCAAAAAAATTACGGAGCGGGAGTGGGATGCACCCATGTACGCCGGCTCCCCAGATCGATAGGGTTCGCAGGCGCCGTAGCCTTCGCCGTAGGCTGCGGACACGGAATCAAACTCTTCCTCTATGCGGTACGCCATCCCGGCTTTCTGCGCAATATCCCCCTCATGCCAGCGGTAGCGGGCGCGGCGATTTTGGTCCATACCGTTCACCCGCACTGTGTTGTGAGACCGAGTGGAAAGGGCATACTTGCGCATTTCCGATCCGTCATAGGCGTACGTGCCACACTCTGTGAGAATGTATCTGCCCTTGGCGTGGATCAGCAGATTCAGCTTGTCCTCGTGCTGGTGACCAGTGCCGAAAGGCCCTGCGTCCAGAAATCCCCATGTATCCTTCTCGCCCCAGCCGCTGCGCATGACCATCATCCCGGCGTATTCCAGCGCCACTGAGGTATAGGCCGGCTCCCCTTTGCCCCGGCGTCCACGGGAAACCCAGGCAAAGTCTTGATTCTCCGGGAAGTAGCGGATCTGTTCATCGATGAAGGTCTTCACCGGATCATGGCATCCATCGTTGAGATCCGGCAGACAGCCGTCGGGCCGCATAAGCTTTACAAAAACCTCCAGCATCTGTTCAATGCGGCGGACAAAGTTGTCCGGCAGCGGGATGGCAAATGCCTCCGCCACGCGCACCAGCCGCATATAATTGTTGATGACAACATAATGATAGTCGGTGGACAATTCAAAATGGAAGTGATCCGGGTAAACTTGGAGGTCCAACTCCTTGGCCAGCACCTGTACGGCGAATTCGAGCCACTCCTTTGCCGCTTTGAACTGGGGATACAGGATCCCGATCTGTCCCAGGCCGTTCATTTCCATGATCAGCCAGTTGCATGTCGTATGGTTCACCCGCAGGCGGCGGCCGTGTTCCCACACGGACTTATACCAATCCACCAACCGGTCATCGGTAAAATGGGAGCTGCGATAGAAAGAAAATAAAGTGTACGGCCAGTTAGCGCCCATCCGGATACCGCATTCGATGGTACGCCAGCACAGAGTATCGCCGCCGCTGACATCCTCCTCCGGCGCCACCGCCTGCTCCACCCAGCTGTCAAACAGCTGGACAAAGGTTTCGGCATAGCGTTCATCCCCTGTCGTGTGATAGAGATGCGCCAGCAGCTTCCACTCAGGGCAGCGGTTTAATTGCCACGTCCATTCCTTGAATCCGTTGTAGGTGGGATTGGCAAACCAATCCACCTTGTCATCGAACTGGCAGTGGACCCCCACCGAGATGAGATTGTGCTTTATAATCCGCTCGCCGGCTTCTTCTTCCGATTCTCCCGCCAAGGTAAATTGATTCTCCGGGAATTCATAAGGGATCGAAAAAAAACGGTCGGGCTGAAGACTCTGGCGCACATGGGCCGCAAACAGACGGCGGCAGGCAGCAAAATCTCCCCTTGCCGCGGCAGCGGGTATCTCCTCTAAACCTGGCAGCGTACAGTCCACCAGCTCGCTAAAAAATCGCGCATCGGTCAACTTCGGGCCGGCTGTCATATCCATCCTCCATTCCGCCTCCACACTGGCTTTTCTATATTTTTTATTATAACCATCCGCCCTTTATTTTTCAATGGATGATATTTTTAGAATCGATGAATGATTTTTAACATTCCAGGTCACTTTTTTATATTTCTTTCTAAATTTCCGCTGCTGTTGGAGTAAGCCCTCCCCCTCCCATGAACGATATCTAACTTGACCGTTTCCCGCCGGATAGACATGGAAATTAACAATTCTTCATCTGATTCCCCGCGCTTGTCTGTAGAAAACGGAAATGCCTCTTGCCATTTGAAACCAATTCCTTTATAATAATAATAAAGGTACCGTATCCATCACGCCCATTTCTTATTTTGGAGGTCAGAACTATGCAGACTGTCAATCCCTACGTCATCATCACCGACGCCACTGCGGATCTGCCGGCGGATATCGCGGCAGAACTCGGCGTCACCGTCATCCCAATGGAATTTCAACTATCCGGCCAGACCTATGAGCATTTTGCCGACGCCCATGTGATCCCGATTCCCGACGTATATAACAGGCTCCGAAACGGTGAGCCCGCTTCCACGTCCCAGATCAATGCCTATACCTATGTCCAGTATTTCGAACCTTTCTTTCAGGAGGGAAAGGACATCCTCTACATCGCTTTTTCGTCTGGCCTAAGCGGAACTCAGCAAGCGGCTGTCATCGCCGCCAATGAACTCACGGAAAAGTATCCGGAGCGCAAATTCTCCTGCGTTGATTCTCTATGTGCGTCCATGGGCGAGGGGCTTTTCGTGTACACGGCGGCTAAGAAAAAAGAAAGTGGCTTAACCTTCGATGAGCTGAATCAATGGCTGTTGGACAATCGTCTCCACCTGTGCCATTGGTTTACGGTGGATGATTTGAACCATCTGAAGAGAGGCGGCCGTATCTCCGGCGCCACCGCCGCCATCGGTTCCATCCTGAATATCAAACCTGTCATGCATGTTGACGACGAGGGCCATCTAATCGCAGTCTCCAAGGTGCGGGGCCGCAAAAAATCCCTCATATCCCTTGTGGAGCATATGGAGAAGACCTATTACCCTGACAAGAACGACATTATCTTCATAGGCCACGGCGATAGCCTTGAAGATGCAGAATTTGTCCGCGATCTGGTACAGGAAAAATTCGGCATTTCCAATATTCTCATCGGGTATATTGGACCGGTCATCGGCGCCCACTCCGGCCCCGGCACCATCGCCCTCTTCTTCTTTGGCTCCCAGCGGTAAATCTCTCCCAAAATTTGCTGAATAAGAAATACCATCCGAAGTCTTCCAGCGGCTTTGGATGGTATTTTTCATTCTCACGACCATAGGCCTGAATCGACGCATTTCTCCCTAACGTAGAGGATATGATTTAAGACAACCGCCTCTTACCCCGCCTCTGAAAAAATTTTACAATTTCCACCATGGGGATGATGGAGATGGCCAACAGAAGCGCTACGCCGTATTCCGCCAGAGAGATGTGTTCAAACTCAAAAATATTCGCCAAAAATGGAACATAGATGATGACTGTTGTCAGAATCCAGGAGAAGGCCATGGAGCCAAGGAGAAACAGATTCTTCTTTTTCATCCTGAAAAGGGTACCCCTCTGGGAGCGCATATTGAAGGAATGAAAAATCTCAGCCATGGACATGGTCAGAAAGGCCATCGTCATCCCATCCGGGCTGTTGGTAAACTCCCATACGCCCGCTTCCATGTAATGTCCGATCCAATATGCGGCCAAGGTGATCAGTGAGACGAGTACGCCCTGGTAGACGACGTCAGCGCCCAATCCCCCTGCAAAAATTCCTTCCTTTGCCGGGCGCGGCTCCCGTTTCATCAGCCCCTCTTCCTCCTCCTCCATCCCGAGGGCCAGAGCGGGGAAGGTATCGGTAATCAGGTTGATCCATAATATATGCACAGGTTTTAGTATGGTAAATCCAAGAAGCGTTGCGACAAAGATGGATAAAATCTCGCTGATATTGGAGGACAGCAAAAACTGAATCGCTTTGCGGATGTTGTCATATATCCTTCGCCCTTCGCTGACAGCCGATACAATAGTGGCAAAGTTATCGTCGGCCAACACCATGTCCGCCACATTCTTTGTCACATCGGTGCCCGTGATTCCCATGCCCACTCCGATATCGGCACTTTTGATCGACGGCGCGTCGTTTACGCCGTCCCCTGTCATCGCCACCACTTTCCCCTGTGCCTGCCATGCCTTTACGATGCGGACCTTGTGTTCTGGCTGCACTCTGGCATACACGGAAAAGTCTGCGACTTTCTCATCGAGGGTGCGGTCATCCATATCGTTGAGCTGCGCTCCTGTTATGGCTTGGGAGGCATCCTGAAGAATTCCCAGCTCCTTTGCAATCGCGACGGCGGTATCCCGATGGTCGCCGGTAATCATAATTGGACGAATCCCGGCTTCCTTACATTCCCTAATGGCCGGCAATACCTCAGGGCGCACAGGGTCGATCATCCCTGTCAGCCCTATAAACGTGAGATCGTGTTCCAGATCCGCCGCCTCAAAGGACGCAGGCATGGCATCATACAATCGACAGGCAACACATAAAACCCTCAAGGCCTTGGCCGCCATCCCTGCGTTGGCGTCCAAAATCCCCTGACGGCTTTGTGCTCCCATCTCCAGCACTTTGCCTTCACGCAACTCGTGTGTACAAAGCCCCAGCACCACATCGGGCGCGCCCTTCGTATATTGGATATACCGCCCATCCGACATTTTGTGGACGGTGGACATCATTTTACGGCTTGAGTCAAAGGGCGCTTCTCCCACCCGGGGAAATTCTTTCTTGAGGATCGCCTTGGAGCGAAATTTCTCTGCATATTGGACTAACGCCGCCTCCGTAGGCTCCCCTACAACGCTGCCGTCCGCCTCGACTTCGGCGTCGCTGCACAGCGCCATGGCAGAGGCCAAAACCTCTTCCCTCTCTCCAAAGTGATCGACGACTGTCATTTTATTTTGCGTAAGCGTCCCTGTTTTATCCGAGCAGATCACCTGTGTACAGCCCAGGGTCTCCACGGCTGTCAGCTTTCGAATGACGGCGTTACGCTTCGCCATCTTTGTCACGCCGATGGCCAGCTGCACCGTCACCACCGCCGCCAATCCCTCCGGAATAGCCGCCACCGCCAGACTGACCGCAATCATGAAAGTGTCAAGAACGACAGGCCCTGTAACCTCGCCAGCTCGCAGCAGACTGAATATAAACATGAACACACAGATTCCGATGACGAGAAAGCTAAGGACCTTGCTCAGCTGATTCAGCCTTTTCTGCAGCGGTGTTGTATTGTCCTCCGCCTGAGACAGAGCGTCCGCAATTTTTCCCATCTCCGTATTCATGCCAATACCCGTCACAATGGCGCGCCCTCGACCGTATACGACTGTGCTGCCCATGTAGACCATATTTTTGCGGTCGCCCAGAGGGATGTCCTTTTGATCTCCCAGATCCAGAGCCGCCTCCGTCTTCGTGACCGGCACGGATTCCCCTGTCAGGGCCGCCTCCTCAATCTGCATACTGGCGCTCTCAAGCACCCGCCCGTCAGCGGGAACCGCATCGCCAGCTTCTAAGACTACGATATCGCCAACGACCAGATCCTCGCTTTTAACCTGCATCAGACTTCCGCCGCGGATGACCTTCGACGTTGCCGCCGCCATCTCTTTCAACGCCTCTATCGCTTTTTCCGCCTTGCTCTCCTGGTACATCCCCAACACCGCGTTGACGATGACGACAAATAGAATAATCAATACGTCGGCAAAGGATTCATGGGCGTAAGCGGCTGTAATCCCAGAAACGAGGGCCGCCGCAAGTAAAACTAAAATCATCGGGTCGGAAACCTGTTTCCACAGTCGTTTGATAAAAGAATCCTTCTTCCCCTCGATCAACTTGTTTTTTCCATCCTCCTGAGAGCGCCTGGCCGCCTCCTCATTCGTAAGGCCCGTCTCCCGGCTGCCCATCTGCTTTATCAACTGCTCCTTCTCTTCCAGATATGGTGTCATACGTCTCCTTTCCGTCTCTCATCAGAGAAACATCCTTGTCTCAGGATTGCCGTTGTAAATAACAAGACTCATGTATGACAGCTCTCGCGCATACATGAGTCTTGTTATTTAAGACAAGCCAGACCGGATGGCCATGATGTTGACTTGCCGCACAGGATGTGCCAACTACTCCCTCTGTATTGTTTTCTAATTGTACTGTATTTTCGTTGTACTGTCAAGGGGTTGTCCAAATATTTATCCGATCCCCGGCCCCCAAATCCTATAGAATAAGAAAAAGGCCGAACCAAAGCTCCGCCTTTTCTTAGATTATAATTATTCTCCCTCGTCTCAGCTCCTCCAAGCGCGGCAAGGGGATCAATTAACAAAATAAAAAAACCAGGGGTAGATCGCGCGCTGACAATCCATCCCGGCTATTCAACATGAACCAAAGTCCATGGGTGTATCCAGTGATGATAGATTCTTGAGCGCGAAGACATATCATATATCACATAGGCGCGTATTCTGACTCGAACATCCAACGCAGCTTCTCGTCTTCCCAATGATACCATCAGTGACTGAACAAACAGTTCTAAGAAGCGGCTCGTTCTCACAGCAGCGGCCCTGTTGAGGATTCTCACCTCATTCCTGATCCATCTCCATGGATCGACACCTATGTGACCCCTTATTCAATTCTATACTCTAGTATACACGATTCGCTTATAGCTGTCAAGAGAATCTTTTCCACCGCTATAAAATGTGTGCGACAATGCAGGACTCTCAATTTAGTTCTGCATTTTGATCTGTTCCCCCTGAATCAACGGATACCGGACCAACTGCGTGTCATCCAAATTCTCCCTGTGCAGATCGACCGCCGTAATTTGATGATTCTCATACGTGGTATAGTAATA
>CAUFVC010000037.1:0-11198 GCA_959029275.1 uncultured Eubacteriales bacterium
ATTCAAATCCTTTGATAATATCCTTGGGACCCACTTCTTTTCCGCAGCCGGCGCAGACTTTTTTATACCGGACGCGGCTCATGTCCTCCTTACACAGCTGATTGAAATGGATGTCGTTATCCTGCGTCGCGGTGTAAAGGGCTACGGGAATATGCACAAGTCCAAAGCTGATAGCGCCCTTATGGGATACAGCCATGGCGATAGCCTCCTTTGCGGTTTGTTATAGACTAGTATGCGTGAAGAGACAGCTTTCTATACTTCAGAACCTTCTTGCACTTTCTCCCGGAGTAGGGTATACTATCTATAATCACACAGGAAGAGGAGAGACCGATGTTACGAGTATGGGGCAAATTAATTAAGAAAAATCAAATGAAACAGAACTACATCGCAGTCAATGAGGATACGAAATTACCGCTGGGGCAGCGCCTTCATCTGTGTCTGGATGAAATCTGTATGGAGCTTGATCTCCAGCGCCCTATTTGGCTAGAACAAAATAGACAGGACATTCGAAGCTTTGGGCTGACCCAATTCCGGCAGGACCATTTTATAGAACCCTTCCCCTATGATGCGCTGGAAATCGAGATTTTGGAGATGGATGATGCCAAGAAATAAAAAAGTCCATTCAATCTTGAATGGACACGCCAAAAATTCGAATCAGATCCACTGCCTGGAGGCTTGAGATAATCGCGCCCTGCAATTCGCCGCCGCTGAGCCGGATCCCCTGTAAGTCGTTGGTGGTTAGATTGACATCCTTTAACGGGGTATTGAGCATCTCTGCCTCTGCCAGAGAGCAGCCTTCCAGAAGAATCCTCGTCAACCTGGCCTCCGTCATTCCCATCTTGGCAAAATCACAGGTCTGAAAGAGGGAGTCCTGGATGTGCGCAAAGCTGAAGTTGCAATAGCGCCCCAGGCATTCTGACATTAGCACATGTTTTAAAATAGCGCCGGTAAAATTCGTCCCCACAAGCTTACAGTTGTGGAATTCCACCCTGCGAAAATTCGTATCTTCAAAATGCACATTGGACAGATCGCAGTCCCGAAATACAGCGTCAGTGATGTAGGATTTCTGTATGATACACTCTGGAAATTTGCATCCCTTAAAGAAACAGGTGTCGATGTCCACCCTCTGCAAATTGGTTTCCAGCAACATATCATTATAAAACTGCGCTCTCTCGATATGTTCCTCCTCTTCCGCCGCCCTGCGGGCCGCCTGCTCCAACGGCTGGATCGCCATTGGCTCAGACGGCAGCCTGGGCAATTGTCGTCTCATCTGGGTTCTCCCTCATTTCATTATGGCATCCAAAAGCGTCAGGATCTCCTGAACCTTGCCGTCGGCATCGCCGCTTTCAATGCTATCCTTGACACACCCCTGGATGTGAGCCTTCAGCACTTCCCGGTTGGCTTTGTTCAGAATCGCTTCCGCCGCCATGATCTGGTGGCTGACATCCATACAATAGCGATCCTCCTCAATCATTTTCAAAATTCCGTCAATCTGCCCCTTGGCTGTTTTCAGCAGGCGGCTGATATCCTGTTTATTCGCTTGCATTACCGGATGCCCTTGACTTCGTATCCCGCCTCTGTGACGGCCTGTGTCAACGCCTCGTCGGATACCTCTCGGTCTAGGTCCAGATAGGCGGTCTTCGCCTCCAAATCCACTGTGGCTTTGACCCCCTCAACGGCATTCAGCGCCTTCTCAACGCGCCCGGAACAGTGGGAACAGCTCATTCCTTCAATCAACATTTCTTTTTTCATGTTCGTGACTCCTTTCTGGTTGGGTTGTATTGGCTTGACCTCCTGAGGCGGCATACCGCTCTCAGGGGATGGAACCGACTGAGTAAACTTGGGTTTAAAGAATTTCAGGCGCAAGGCGTTGGTGACCACGCAGACGGAGCTTAAGCTCATGGCCGCAGCGGCAAACATGGGGTTTAACTTCCAGCCCAAGACCGTATAAAACACGCCAGCCGCCAGGGGAATTCCAATGGCGTTGTAGAAAAAGGCCCAAAATAGGTTTTGTTTGATATTTCGAATCACCGCCCGGCTGAGCTGAATCGCCTTGACGGCATCCATCAAATCGCTCTTCATCAAAACGATATCCGCCGACTCGATGGCAATATCCGTCCCGGCCCCGATGGCGATCCCCACATCCGCCCGAGCCAATGCCGGAGCGTCGTTGATGCCATCTCCGACCATAGCTGTCTTGCGGCCTGACTCCTGGATACGCCGAACCTCCCGCTCCTTGTCCTGGGGCAGCACCTCCGCAATGACTTTTGAAATGCCGACCTGCTTCTGAATGGCGCGGGCGGTCCGCTCGTTATCCCCCGTCAGCATGACGACCTCTATCCCCATGGCCTCCAGCTCCTGCACTGCCGCCCTGCTGGTGGGCTTGATCACGTCCGCCACAGCGATAAGGCCCAAGACTGTGTCCTGCCGGGCAAAGTAGAGCGGTGTCTTTCCATCTGCCGCCAGCCGCTCTTCCTCGTCCCCAAATGATCCTAAGGGGATCTGGAAGTCCTCCATCAAACGGCGATTGCCCGCCATATAGAGCGTCCCTCCCAGCCGCGCCATAATGCCCCGGCCTTCCCGAGCCTCGAAATCCACCGCGGCCTCCGGCTCAATATTCTCCGCTGCGGCCGCTGCCACAATCGCCTCCGCCAGAGGATGCTCGGACAGCTGTTCCAGAGAGGCGGCAATTTTCAATAGATCCTGTCTCTCCAAGTCTCCTACTATGATATCTGTGACCTTTGGTTTTCCCTCCGTGACGGTTCCCGTCTTATCCAACACCACCGTCTGCACGGTATGCGCGATCTCCAGCGCCTCCGCAGATTTGATTAAAATCCCGTTCTCCGCACCTTTGCCCGTTCCGACCATGATGGCCGTGGGTGTCGCCAGGCCGAGGGCGCAGGGACAGGATATGACCAGCACCGCGATCCCGATGGACAGGGCAAACTCAAAGGTTGCGCCAGTGAGCAACCAGATGACCGCCGACAAGAGCGCAATGATCATGACGACGGGGACGAAAATGCCGCTGACTTTATCCGCCAGCTTCGCTATGGGAGCCTTGGATACGCTCGCTTCCTCCACCAGCCGGATGATCTGTGCCAGCGTCGTGTCATCCCCCACCTTGGTGGCGCGAAACCGGATATAGCCAGACTGGTTGATCGTTGCCGCGATAACGGGATCTTCCACCTGTTTCTCCACCGGTATACTCTCTCCTGTAATGGCGGATTCATCCACAGAAGTGTGGCCCTCCACAATCACGCCGTCCACGGGAATGCTCTGCCCTGGCTTGACGATCACCACGTCCCCGATGCCGACTTCCTCCACGGGGATCTCTATCTCCTCCCCATCTCGAAGCACCAGCGCTGTCTTCGGCGCAAGGTCTATGAGCTTCGAGATGGCGTCCGATGTTCTCCCCTTGGAACGGGCCTCCAGATATTTCCCCAGGGAAATCAATGTCAGGATCATACCCGCGGATTCAAAATATAGGTCCATGGTATAGTGATGGACCCGGTCCATATCGCCATGTCCGAGGCCATACCCGATCTGTAAAATCGCAAAGATACCGTAGATCAGCGCGGCGGCGGAGCCCACCGCGATAAGAGAGTCCATGTTGGGCGCTCTGTGGAATAGGCTCTTAAAGCCATTTTTATAGTAGTGATCGTTGATATACAGAATGGGCAACAGGAGCAAAAATTGGGTAAACGCATAAACTGCGGCATTTTCATGGCCCAGAAAGATCCCTGGCAAAGGCCAACCCATCATATGCCCCATGGCCAGATAAAATAGAGGGATCAGGAAGACGAAAGATAGAATGACCCGCAGCGCCATAGCCCGCTCCTCGCTCTTGCTATCACGCTTGGCCCCAGAGGACGCCGCTTGCTGTTTTCGATCTTGAGGCTGAGCTCCGTACCCCGCGTGTTCCACCGCGCGGACGATGGTCTCATCCTTGACCTTTCCCTCGTCGTACTCCACAACCATGCTGCCTCCCAGGAGGTTGACAGCCACATCCTGCACGCCATCCACCTTGCGGACGCTCTTCTCCACATGGGTGGAGCAGGCGGAACAGGTCATCCCTGTTACTGTGTATTTATGACGGCTCATGGTCCGTCCTCCTTTCTCATATCCCCCCTCGGGGGTGTGGTATTATCATACAGTATTTGAAATCGTTTGTCAATTGGTATTCTCCGATTTGTAAAAAAATATTCCAAGGGCTGTCCTCAAGCTCGCTTGCAACGGCAGTATCTTGTATGGGGACAGCGCTAAAGGCGCTTTTGACGCCCGGCTCCCTCTATACGAAAAAAGGCGCCAGGTCAAACCTGACACCTTCTATTCAATTCACAGTCGCTAAATGATAAATCTTGGATCTGCCTCCGGACGGCTGTCCAATTCCTTCTTCACATCCTCATACCCTGGGCGCCCAAACATGGCATAGGTCGCGTTCTTGCCTCCCTCGACTCCAGGCTGGTCGAATGCGTTGATCTGCAACAGCTCACCTGCAAAAGCCGTCGCCACCTCGAAGAGATAGAGGAGTTCTCCCATGGTAAAGGCGTTGACCTGTGGAACCGTCAGCGTCATATTCATCTTACCCGCCTTCAGCAGCGCGTACTCTGTCGCCATCTGCTCCGTCTGGATCAGCTGGCTGTGGCTGGCTCCGCCCAGGAATCCCAGAGACGGAATCTCTCCATAAATTTTCGGTATGACGATCTCCTCCCGGTATTGATCCACCCCGAGGAAGACGATCATCTTGTCGAAGGGCCCCTCAGCGTACAGCTGAACCTGGGAGTGCTGGTCTGTAACGCCCAGCGCCTTTACAGGCGTCTGCCCGGCGAAGACTTCCTGGCCGTCGTTGTTGTACTTTTTGCCAAGGGACTCCGCCCAAAGCTGGGCAAACCAGTCCGCCATATACTTCAGTGAATCCGCGTAGGGCATCATCACCTGAATGTTTTTTCCCTGCTTCATGGCCAGGTAGCTCAAGATGCCGTACATGTGGCCGATATTGCGGTACGTATCCTCCTCTTTGCACTGTTCATCCATATACGCCGCGCCCGCCAGAAGTTCCTTAATGTCGATGCCGGTCATGGCGGCGGGCAGCAGGCCGACAGGCGTGAGCTCAGAGAAGCGTCCGCCAACGCCGGCGGGAATTACGAAGCTCTTATATCCCTCCTGGTCGCAGATGGGCCGCAAATTTCCCTTTTCTGCATCCGTGGTGCATACGATATGTTTCGCCGCCTCCTCCTTGCCCAGCTTTTCCTCCAACATGGATTTAATGATCATAAACTGGGACATGGTCTCAGAGGTGCCGCCGGACTTGGATGTCACGTTAAACAGCGTCTTGGCCGGGTCGATGGTCTGGAACAGGTAGACCAGCCGTTCCGGGTCCACATTGTCCGCCACATAGAACTTAGGCCAGCCGCCTCTCTTCTCCACAGGCAATTCGTTATAGTAGGGATGATTCAGCGCTTGCTGCAGCGCGATGGGTCCCAGGGCGGAACCGCCGATCCCCAGCACGACAAACGCATCAAATTCCCCTTTGGCCCAAGCCGCGTATTCCAAAATGTCCTCCACAACTTGATCCTGGTTGTATGGCAGATCTCTCCAATCCATACCTCCGTTTGCCCGCTTCGCAGCCATTGCTTTCTCAGCGTCCTCAATCTCCCCCGCGATGGCGGCAATCTCCTGCTCCTGAATTCCCTTCTCTCCGACAAAGGCCTCCATCATATTGTTAAAATTGAGGCGAAGCTTCATTTTTTCCTGAAAATCTTCGTTCATATACGCAGACATAGGATACTCCTCCTGTACATAGATTATAGATAACACCAGCTGAAATGCCTGGCGAATATCGTCGCTCTGATTTTGTTACTACTGACAAGTATGACCCACCGGAAGGAGGTCCATGCATGGGTTTTAACCGGAATCACAATCGTGTAGGCTTGCTGGCTTGCGTAGCCGGCATACTCGTTTTCGCCCGATTTCTCTTCCACGAGGGAGCTCTCCAGTGGCTCTTTCATGCGGTCAAACCTCTTATGGCCGCCCTTATCATTATATACCTGCTACAGCCCATCGTCAATTGGCTTAGCCAAAATTTACATCTTCCCCGGGCGCTGGCCGTCCTGATTAGCTATTGTCTTTTGCTTGCCATCCTCGCCTTTGTGGTGGGGACTCTGATCCCCGCCATCGTGACCAACGTGGCAGATATTTTGCCGAAGGATTACACGGCGCTGCTGGATCGCATTGCGGCCATACCCTGGATCCGCAATGTGATCCGCAGCGGGCTGCCTCAGAGTTTGACACAGAATATTCCGGAGCTGCTAAGCCGGTATGTATCGCCCTTGATGAAATACTCTACCAACCTCCTCGGATCGGTGGCAGGCTTCTTTGAAGTTGTGAGTTTTTTCTGTCTCTCCCTCATCATGGCGTACTACGCTTTAAAAGATTCCTCAGGGCTGGGATGTAGCATTGCGAAATTTCTATACAAAACCATCCCTGTTCGGGCTGCGGACCGGATCTTAAATTTTCTAGAAATTATAAACGATGCGCTGCGGAATTTTATCGCCGGAAAATGTATCGCCTGCTTTATTTTAGGTATGATCACCTATATTTCCATTCTCCTGGTCAATCTGATCTTCCGCCTTGAAATTCCATACCCAGGCCTCTTTAGCTTCCTAATCGGAATCACCAATATAATCCCTTACATCGGCCCTCTGCTCGGCGCGATCCCCTGTCTGCTGCTCTCACTTTTCGAGGGGGTGCCGGAAACCATCGCCATGCTGGCCCTCCTGATCGGTGGCCAACAGCTGGATAATCTTTTAATCGGCCCCAAAATATTGGGGGATCGGTCCGGCGTCAGCCCTTTTTGGGTTTTAGCCTCTGTCACCTGCGGCGGGTTACTCTTCGGCGGGATTGGGATGATCCTGGCCGTTCCCGCAGCCCAGGTGGCCGGCACTCTGATTACAGAGTACCAGCGAAGCCGGGAGCCATATTCGGAAGGGTTCCTTGGGCAGATTCCGCCCCGTTTCTCCCATCTTCGGCCTCTCTGATTTTCGATCTTAACTTCTCGCCGCGAATAGGCCCATGGGCTCTCCCCTTTCGTTCGATTGTACCATATTCAGCTTCGTTTTACAATTTGACAAAATCCATAATCTTAGCTCAAGGCCCACCTTTCCTTTGTGCGACATCCCAAGATATACGATTGAAAAATTTTTATGGATTCTCTCGACTCCTTTTTGCGGAATGCATATTTTTTGAGAATCAACCCACAATAGTATACGTTTCCTAAGCGTTTTGCATTTATCTGAAAGACTCGAAAGGACGTGACTTTATTGTTCAAAGGAAAAATTTCCATTGTCGGGGATGGCCTTGTGGGATCCACAACCGCCTATACCTTGATGCTCGGCGCGGTTGCCTCCGAAATCGTGATTCTCGATATCAACCGGGATAAAGCCCAGGGCGATGTCTTGGATATGAACCACGGCATGTCATTTATCTCTCCTATGACCATTGTCGCCGGTGACTATGAGCAGATCCGCGGTTCCGACATCGTCATCATCACCGCCGGAGCAAATCAAAAGCCCGGCGAGACGAGAATCGCGCTTTTGCAGCGGAATACGGCTATCTTCAAAGATATCGTTCAACAAATCACGAAATACTGCCATGACGATACTATTCTGTTGGTCGTCACCAATCCTGTGGATATCCTCACCTATATCACCTACAAGCTTTCGGGTTTTTCTCCCCACAAGGTTATCGGTTCGGGGACGGTGTTGGATACATCCCGCCTCAAATATATGATTGGGGAGCGCGCGAAGGTGGATCTTCGGAACGTCCACACCTATATTATCGGCGAGCACGGGGATTCGGAGGTGGCTGCCTGGAGCTCCACCAGCATTGCCGGCATGAGCCTCGATGAGTTCTGCAAGTCGTGTAAGCGCTGTGACGGATGCGGCCTGGACGACACAGAGGCGCTCTATCAGGCTGTCAAAAATGCAGCCTATGAGATCATAGGGAAGAAGGGGGCCACTTTCTACGCCGTGGCTTTGGCTGTGCGCCGAATCGCGGAATGTATCATCGGCAATGAGAATTCCATCCTCACGGTCTCCACGCTGATGCAAGGTGAGTACGGGGTGAAAGATGTCTGCCTGAGCCTGCCAACCATTGTGGACCATGAGGGCGTGGAAAAAGTGCTGGAAATTCAGCTGGATGAATTGGAAACCGCCGCATTTCGAGATTCCGCCCAAAAATTGAGAAAACTCGCAAAAGAAATCGGGTTTTAAAGGGAAAAAAGGGTATCCAAAACAACAAAGTCATCTCATGACGGATATGCTCCCTTCTAAGTAGGCAAGTAAAATAATAAATACTTGTTTACTTAGAAGGGAGCATATTGCGTTGAAATATTTATATTTGGGACCATCTTAGGTCACTTTACAAGGAACTACACACTGACCACGAAACGGGGGCTGCTGACAACAAATAAAGGCTGAATATCAAGCACCGGGGGTATTGCCTGCGGCAACCGTGCGCTCTGCGAGGAGGATGCGGTTTCTGCGGAAGCCTTATGGACAATGCCACATCACGGCTGTGCTGCTGTCATTGTCCACGCAGTTATCGCAAGCACACCCGCTTTTGCGTCTGTGAGGAGGGGTACAAATTGTACCCCCCTTTGGCGCCAAATGCCAGTGAAAAACATCAACCTGATGTTTTTCACTGCTATGGGTATCGCTTCTCCTTCGACACCCATTTTCTTTTTGCGAAAAAGAAACAAAAACAAGAGCGAAAGGACGGTGAGGACGTATGGCGATATACCACTTGGAAGCAAAGGTGGTCAGTAGAGGTGCTGGGCGGTCTGCGGTTGCCGCTTCCGCTTATCTGAGCTGTACCAATATCTTGAATGATTATGACGGGGTACGGCACGACTTTACACTCAAGAAAGGGCTTGTGTGGGAGCAAATGTTTTTTCCCGAATACGCTCCTGCCGAATGGAAAGACCGAGGTGTGCTTTGGAACGCCCGGTCATAATCCACACGCTCATATTATGCTGACGGTGCGCCCTCTTGACGAGCAGGGCAACTGGCAGTACAAAACAGAGAAAGAATATCTCTGTGTCAGAAACGGCGAGGAACGGGGCTTTACCGCCGCTGAGTTTAAGGTAGCACAGGCTGATGGATGGGAAAAGCAGTACCCTTACAAGGTCGGGCGCAAGAAAGTGTATATGCCGCCGTTCGAAGCGGAGAAGCACGGGTATGAACGAGCCAACAAGCACCCCAAAAGTACCAAGTTCGGCAGGCAGAATCCCATTGCCGAGCGTTGGAACAGCTTTTGGAGTGGCGCAAAGCGTGGGCAGACGTAACTAACCGCTATTTGGAGCAATACGGACACGACGAGCGCATCGACCATCGCAGCCAAGCAGATCGGGGCTTGACCGAACAACCAACCATTCACGAGGGTGTGGTTGCCCGTGCGTTGGAGAAAAAGGGTATTATCTCTGACCGCTGTGAAATCAACCGACAGATCAAGGCTGATAATGCTTTGCTCAGTGAGCTTAAAGCGACGGTCAAGAAGCTGATGCAGGCGGTAAAGAATACCGTTCCTGCCATAGCAGAGACAATGGAAAAGATACGCAGCGGTATGCTGATTTTCAGTTATCAGCTCCGTCATATCGGTGTAGGCAAGCAGAGTATGGGCAAGCGTGTCCAGACCGTCAAGCCAGAGCTTGAACGCTATGCGGGATTGGTACAGCAGATCAAGGAGAAATCTAAAGAACGGAAAACTCTGCTTGCAGAGAAAAAGGAAACGCCGTTCTATCAGATACCCAAGCTGCATGTCCTTACCCGCCGCATTACCGAGCTGACCGAGGAAATAGAGGAACTGAAAACCGAAAAGGAAATGCTTTTTCGCTCTTTGGATTGTGCCGACGATGCGGGTATTTCTGCCGTAAAGAAAGAAATTGCCACATTGGAGGGTGCGCTGCAGAAGCTGTCCGAGCAGGAAGCAAAATATTCTGCCGAACTGGATGAATCCTTAAAGCAGTATACCCAGCTAAAAGAGCAAGCCGCCGGTATGGATGCCGCCGAGCTGATGGATGCACGGCTTGCCGTTCGTGAGGAAAAGGAACGCTCTGCCATTGAGCGTATGAAAGCTGCCTATGGCGAGAAATACGATCCGATGATGATGCACGACAGCAAGCGGGACGTGGCAAATCTGCTCCATGAGGAAGCGGAAACACGCTCCATCCGTGAACGTCTGCGTCAGAAGCAGCAACAGCGGACACAGCAGAAGCAGAACAAGAAGAAAAGCCGAGACAGTTGGGAACGATAAAATTTCAGCGGGAGTGCATTTTGAACGATGCACTTCCTCTTTTTTGTTTCCAGAATTATTATCGGACACATTGACAAATAATCTTACATCAAGTATAATATTATTGCATAGTCTAAAATGGAGGTATTATAGATGACCAAGGACGAGAAAAACGCTTTAATGAAAGCTATGGCAGATAATCTTCCAATACTTCGCTCTAAGCTGAATTTGTCACAGGAGGAGCTTGCGGTTCTTCTTGGTGTTACAAGGCAAACCATTTCTTCTTTTGAAAGCAATCAAAGAAAAATGACATGGAGCGTGTTCCTTGCCTTGATATTGATTTTTTTCAGAAATGAGCCGACAAAAAGATTGCTCGTAGCTCTTAACATATACACCCCCGCTTTGAACGACTTTCTTAATATATCCAAGAACACAGGAGGAAACTAAGATGGCATTGATCGATGTTATAAAATACGAAGGCGGAAATAATGTGCTGGTATGGAAGCATCCGAAAGAAGATTTCAACACCTCTGCACAGTTAATTGTCCATGAAGCTCAAGAAGCGGTTGTATTCAAGGACGGTATTGCGCTTGGCCCTTATACCGCAGGAAAGCACACCATTGAAACAGAAAATATTCCCGGCATTCGCAGGCTTGTAGGGTTGGTAACTGGTGGCGTATCTCCCAATCACTGCGAGGTCTATTTTATCAACAAGACTTATGCCCTTGATGTCTACTGGGGTACTGCATCCGAATGGAAACTTCAAGACCCAACACTTCAAGTACCATTCAGTATGCAAGCAAGAGGACAATTTGCCGTTCGTGTGATGGATTCTAAGCAATTCTTGCTCAAATTGGTCGGTACAACGAGTAGTTTTACAGCAATGACATTGCAGAACTATTTCTCTG
>CAUFVC010000038.1:0-11142 GCA_959029275.1 uncultured Eubacteriales bacterium
GGGAGAGTGTTTTTTAATTTTTGGCGGAGAAGTGTCACGGCGTCTGACGGACGGCCTTTTTTATTGTCTTTTGGTCTACAGCGTTGGCCCTCCATCGCCGCAAAGAAAATACTCCATAAATCGCTTGGCCGCTGAGGAAAGATACTGATCGTGCCTCCAAAATATAAAAGAAAGCCTTATATACGGACCTGCTTTTAGGAGAAGCAGGCAAATCCCACTTGGAAACAAGTCCTTCCAAGAAATCGATGGCACAAATGCAACCCCCAGCCCCGGCAATGCCACTTAGTTAAGGCTTAGAAAAAAATACCTAACCAAACTTCAAAAAATGGATAGGTGTTTTTTAGACGTAACATTGTCTCCATAAACTGGAAGTTACTTATGAATAATTTTCCTCATGCCCGAACCACAAAATTCATGAGGAACTATCTTAAATCCTCTTGTTTCATAAAATGTTTCTTTTCCTTTTTCAGCAATCAATTGTATACTGGAACGCCCTCCAACTGGTGTTTCTTTATCGACATATTCGACTATCATATCAAGTATTTTGCTGCCGATGCCCATTTTTTGATAAATTGGCTGTACTACAATATCAACTATCATGTAATATATTCCGTCGCCAATCAATCTTCCCATGCCGACTACTTGATTATCTTTTTCTACTGCCACTGTATATAAACTATTTTTGAGTGATTTTTCGGTTTGTGTTTTTGAATAATTTATCCACCCAACACTTTTCCGGAGTCTGCAATATTCCTCATAGCATAAAATATTTTCCTTATAGTTCATATAGAATGTATTCCCCCAATAAACTGCTCTTATTGGAAAATACAGATAGCCCTTTCCTGTTGCAGGGTCGGTATAATCGTGAACTGCTCCGACCAGAGAAATACCCTCCTCATCCATTTGTCCAATGGTTTCTTCAAACACTCCCTTATGGTTTTCAACAACCATATACTCATAACCTGGTATTGTCCATTTTGTCCATCCATCAGGTGCTTCTGCATTATCAACACATTCCACTCCTGCCAGATACAAGCCTTTGCTAAAGCCATCTTCCCACGGTTTAAATGAGTGGGAAATATCAGACATAGCGCCCCATATTCCCACAATCCCCCCGTTTGCGTCTTTCTTTGCCAGATGTGCTACTTCACTAAAATGACCATTTGCATCATTCCACAATTTCCGAATAAATCCTTCGCCGTCTAATGTTGAACCCTCTTTTCCAATGACAACAAACTCTTCCTTTATCGCCTTAACCATTCTATACCTCCTCAAATTCCGATTTATCTATTTTGATAAACATGAAATTATCGTTTCAAAATAAACTCTTGAACCGGACTTCCAAATTCTTCAGTTAATTTCCCCTCGGTAAACCCTAACCGTTTGTAAAATGCTCTTGCAGCCATTCCCTCTGGAACTCCATCACGATATGTTGTAACAAAAACATTACTCCCAGAATCCACCATAAATGTAAGCATATAGGATACCATTTTTTCTGCAATATGCTGTCTGCGATATTCAGGCTCAACTGCCAGAAAACAAAGCATATTGTCGCTTTTGGAAAACAGAAGTGCGCCAATAACCTTATCTTGACTTCTAGCGCAAATTGCAGAATCTTTACTCATAAAATCTAAAACAGTATTTCTATGTTCACTTAAATCCTCTGCGGTTTCAAGCCCCGGAAAATCATCTTTTACTTTTTTTACAAGATTCATCCAACTGTCAATATCGCTTTCATTTCCGAGTTTAATCTCCACTCTAACCTTACCTCCAACCCCAATTTGTGTTCTAAAACAATCTACAATTTTACACATTCCATAGTACTGCATATTTCCTTTTTTAACAATATAATTATCGTATTCTCTATGACAGGCTTTATTATCAACCAGTCGATAACTAAATGGGAAATTTGTGGAAGAAAGGTTTTCCGGGGAAAATCGGAAGAAATCTCCCCCGGAACCCGGCGATTTGAGGTCTAACTAAATGACATTGCCAGCCCCGGGGACTGTTTTTTTGCCTCCCCTCTTGACAAAATTAATATTCTACTGTATTATTGTGTTAATCTATTAATACAATAATACAGAGAGGTGCTGATCGAAGATGGCCTATGATTTTAACGATACAAGCCCGATCTATCTACAATTGATTCAGGTTTTCTGCGAGAAACTCATTGCCCGGCAGTGGAAGGCGGGAGAGAAAATTCCCCCTGTAAGGGAA
This sequence comes from uncultured Eubacteriales bacterium, assembly GCA_959029275.1. Taxonomy (GTDB): domain Bacteria; phylum Bacillota; class Clostridia; order Lachnospirales; family Bianqueaceae; genus Bianquea. The sequence goes on from CAUFVC010000038.1 coordinate 2,218, forward strand.
CTGGCGGTGGAGTACGGCGTCAATCCCAATACTGTGCAGCGGGCCTTAACACAGATGGAACAGGAAGGACTTCTCTATACGCAGCGCACTTCCGGGCGCTATATCACCGAGGATGAGGAGTATATTCGCCGTGTCCGCGACAATATCGCCGATGACTACATCGACGAGTTCATCAACAAAATGTTAGCCCTCGGGCTTAACAAAGAGGAATTAGAAGGAAAATTGACTCAAAAATGGAGGGAGCTTAATGGGAATCATTGATGTTCAGAATCTGAACAAAACGTACGCCAACAAGCTGGTACTAAACAACTTAAGTCTGTCCCTGGAGAGTGGACAGATAGTGGGATTGCTGGGACCCAACGGCTGCGGAAAATCGACGCTGATCAAAATATTGGCCGGCGTCATCTCCGACTATGAAGGGAATGTCCTCATTGACGGTCAGTCCCCCGGTATCTATACCAAGAGCATCGTGTCATATCTTCCAGAAAAAACATATCTGAGCAAATGGATGCGTCCTGTAGATGCAGTGGCGTATTTCTCTGATTTTTACGCTGACTTTGACAAAGACAAGGCCATGGATATGATCCGGCAGTTCCGCCTAGATCCCATGCAGCCGACAAAGAATATGTCGAAAGGTATGCAGGAAAAATTACAGCTCTCCCTCGTCATGTCCCGCCGGTCCAAAGTCCTGATTCTGGATGAGCCCCTTGGCGGCGTTGACCCCGCAACCCGAAGCGCCATTCTCGATATGATTCTCCGCAATTACCTGGAGGAATCGATTTTGATTATGGCCACCCATCTGGTCCAGGATGTGGAGCGGATTTTTAACTACGCCATTCTTCTCGGCTACGGCGAATTGATTCTGGCTGGGGAGACGGATGATATCCGAAGAGAATATGGCAAGAGCTTAGACGAAATCTTTCGGGAGGTGTTCGCATGTTCCATAAGCTTGTAAAACATGAATTCAAGGCTACGGGGCGCATTATTCTATTTCTCTACCTCGCCGCCGCCGTATTGTCGGGCGTATCCCTTCTGCTGCAAAAGGTTGCCAATGAGATTCCCCTTGTCTCCGTCGGCATCTCCCTGTTCTCCATCATACTGATGATTGCCTGTCCCCTTGTCACATATGTCATCGTGATTCTGCGATTTTACAAAAGCTGTTATGGCGATGAGGGCTACCTGACGCAGACACTGCCTGTCTCTGGAAAGCAGATCTATTTCAGCAAACTTCTAGTGGCATTTTGCTGGTGCCTGCTGAGTATACTTCTAGTATTTTTGTTGCTCTTCAGCCTAATGTCCCTGCTGACAGGCGTTGCCGGTGGATCCGATATCAGTTTAATGCAGATTTTTGTCGAGGTCTTCGACATGCTTCCTCTGGCCACCAGCACTAAGACTTGGTTTATTATTATGATGATTGTCTATGTCCTATTCTCCTGTGCCAACTGGCTCGTCCAGATTTACTTCTGCATCTGTGCAGGAAATCTAAGGGTGTTTCGCTCTCTGGGGAGCGCCGCGCCTGTGCTGATCTACATCATGGTCTACATCGCGATGCAGATTCTTATGCTGGCAGCCATGTTCCTCTTCCCCTATGGCATTACACTTTACGGCGGACACTTCCACATTATACGGGAGATGGGACTTCAATCGCTGCTTCATGGGGCAGACCCCTCATCCCTCAGTTTAGGGGTCTTTATCCTGTCGGCCATCGCCTTTGCCGTCATGATGTACTTTGGCGTGCGTTGGCTGTCGCGCAAGGTAAACCTCAAATAATATCAGACTCCAACAGACAGAAAAGCAAGGCTTTGACCTCCAATCGTCAAAATGCCTTGCTTTTTTATGGTTTCCGAGAGCTTCACCCTGCCATCATATGTTCGACAAAAATTTTAACCCCGATGCCCACAAGGATGAGCCCTCCCACAAGCTCCGCCTTATTTCGCAGAACCCCGCCAAATCTCCGCCCTAAGAATACGGCGCCAAAGCTGACGACAAAGGTTGTGGCACAAATAACACTGGCGGCAGCCAGAATCCCACCTTCATAGGGCAATGCCACAAAGCTGACGCCCACCGCCAAAGCATCGATGCTAGTGGCGATGGCCTGCATCAATAGGAGTTTTCCTGAAAGGGTTACACATTCCTGACCGTCCTCATGTCCCGCACGGCTCTCCCAAATCATCTTTCCTCCAATAAACCCCAGCAGAATTAACGCCACCCAGTGATCCAGCGATGTAATTTCTCGCTCAAAAAAAGAACAGGCAAAGTATCCAAGCAAAGGCATGATTCCCTGGAATATGCCAAACGCCCCAGCGATGCGCCCTGCCTCTTTCACCCCAGCTCTGTGAAAACACATTCCATTGCTCATGGAGACAGCGGCGGCGTCCATGGACAACCCCACTGCTATGAGCAGCAATTCCCAAATCCCCATGCTCAACCCCTTCCGCCAAATTTATCTTTTCACGCGGCGTATGGACGAACGCTCACAAGTATGATAAGATAAAAATCTATAAAGGAGGTCTTATCCATGCTGCATCTCAGTCCAGAATCGCCATGCGCCAGTCTCGACTCTCAAATCAAAATCACAGATGAGGGAGCGGAACTGGTGCAATACGCCACCGCGTTTACCTTTGACCCCCGCTGCAAGCAACTCCTGCTGGCCCTGGAACGCCCCATCCCCGATATATCCATTTACGTCCAAGGGAATTTGCTGACGGCGGTTTCAACCGGTTCAACTATAGTGTATGTTCCGATTCAAGCAAAAATAACGCCCTTTCCCTGTACAAACACATTGACCTTTGAAATCCCCGCATTACAAAGCCAGGGAAAACCACGGCCCTGGCTTCACGCCTGGCTTCTTCAGAGAGACAGCATATTTTTCCATAGGCCGGAGTTCCATATGGATGTCAATTCTCTAGACGAATCGACATGGGTTCTTCAAATTCAGGGGCGGATCGACAATATTCGTTCCACTCCCGCCTGCGTCACTCTGCGCGCCCTTCTATCGTTTTCCCAAGAGCCAATCATTTCCCGGGAAATCCCAATGCCCTCTCTCCCCGCGAATACTCATACTGTCTTTCAACATCAACTGATGATTTCTGCACCCCACCTGTGGGCGCCGGAATCCCCCTCTGTCTATACGTTGACTCTCCTTCTCTCCGTCCAAGGCGAAATCATGGATTCCCTCTCATGTCCAGTGGCATTTCGGAATATCTCCCGGACCAGCGGCGGAGCTCTGCTCCTCAACCAAAATTCTTGGGAGCCCCGTGGCTTCTGTGTGTCGGATGTCTCCTGTCTCCACCCCGCCTTTATTGAGTATCAATTGCAGTTGATCAAGAACATTGGGGCGAATGCCGTCACAACTAGCGCCCGAGCGGATGCCTCCTTCTATGAAAGCTGCCTATCGCTCGGACTTTTATATGAACCCTCCCTCTCTTTATCTCTTCCTCCTCTCAAATTTTCTCTATTTCCCGATTCTGCATTTCTCTCTTCCTATCAGGCTCGATGGGCGGACGCCCCTATGCTCGCCTTTGGAACCCACTGGAATTTACCTGTGGATTCAGGTTCCATCGTGTCCGTCCCCATCTTCTCCAGCTGTGAGGAGGTGGAGATTCTGCTGAACGATCGCGCTGTGGGGCGATATCCTCTGTCAAACGGAAGATGTCTGGCGAAAATCCCCTATGAGATGGGGCGACTGGAAGCTGTGGGGTATCGAAAGGGATGTGCGGAAGCCCACGCCCAGATTGTAACCACCGGACTTGCCGATTCTCTGCAAATGTCCCTATCCAAAGCATTCCTTGTCTATGGGCGGCAGGATGCTGTCGTCGCCTGTGTGCGAGCTGTAGATTTCACCGGGAATCCGGTTCTGGACGCGGATCAACTTATTTTCTTCGAGGGTCGAAGCGGCGTCCAGGTCTATCAGACAGGTTCCCTGAGTGGAGCTCCTCCATGCTTTACCCCTTATCAGCCCCTCTACAACGGCGAGTGCTATGCCATTCTAGAGTCCACCGACGGAGACGACGCTCTCATCAACGTGTATGCCCAGGGGTTAACCGGTGATACTGTGATCTTGCCTGTACGGGAAATGGATTCCCCCCTAAAATAAATAGAATGAACACATTTAAATTGCAAAAAACTCTTGACAAATCCTATTTTTGGATTAAAATATTAGTTAGCTAACTAAACTAAGTCTTGAGAAAGGAGACACCCATGCACCCCTACCACACAGACGCTGAGCCAATTGGATTTCTTTTTCAACACACCAACCGGCTCTTTCAGGAGCTGCGCCGGCGTCTTGCTAGCCTCCACGGACTAGAAGAGGCACAACCCCGGATCATGGGGATTCTTGCCCATAATCCCGGCATTTCTCAGCGCGAATTGAGCGAGCGGCTGGCCATCACCCCCGCTTCGACCACGGCACAGGTACAAAAAATGGAAATCCAAGGCCTTATTGAGCGCCGGCCCGACCCGGACGATCAGCGCGTCCTCCGTTTGTATCTCACCGAAAAAGGACGAGAGATCGACCGCAACCTTGTCGCCGGCCTCGATGGGCTTGAAGCCACCTTCTTAGAGGGTCTCGGGCAAGAGGAAATAACCGAATTCCGACGGCTCCTCCTCCATATCCACGATAACTGTCATCGCGCCTTACAATCCTAGACGCGGAAAAGGAGAACGAGAATGCAAACTGTAAAATTGACACGATATCTCAAACCCTATATTCTGCCAATGCTCTTAGCTCCGCTTTTCATGTGCCTGGAGGTCTATATGGATCTTTTGCAGCCGGACCTGATGGCAAAGATTATCGACGTAGGCATCGCCAACGGTGATATGCATTACATCCTGCAAAAACTGGGCAGTATGCTGCTCGTCGCTCTTGTCGGCATGATCGGCGGCATCGGCTGTTCTGTCTTTTCAGGGTATGTAGCCCTGAGCTTTGGAACGGATCTGCGCTCCCACCTTTTTAAAAAGGTCCAAAGCTTCTCCTTCGCCAACCTGGACCATTTCCAGACGTCCTCACTCATCACCCGAATGACCAACGACGTGACCCAGGTTCAAAACATGGTCAACATGTCCCTGGCTATGATGATTCGCTCACCCCTGCTCTGCATCGGCTCCATCATCTTGGCAATCCGGATGAACCCCGCTCTCAGCACCATTATAGTCGTGGCGCTTCCCATCACCATTTTTGCAGCACTCATGATTATAAGAAAAGGCTTTCCGCTATTTAAGCAGGTCCAAAAACGGATCGACAAGGTCAACACCGTGATGCGTGAAAATTTGGCGGGCGTCCGGCTCGTCAAAGCCTTTGGGCGGCAGAGGGAAGAAAAAGTGCGGTTTTCCGCCGCCAATGAGGAGCTGCGCAATACCGGAATCCGTGCCCAGCGGGTTATGGCCTATGGAATGCCCGTCCTCATGCTGATCACCAATCTTGCCACCGTTGCCGTCCTGTGGTTTGGAGGCGTCCAAGTTCAGAATGCGTCCTTTGCCGTCGGCGACCTGATCGCCTATATCAACTATCTTTCTCGCATCATGATGTCGTTGATCATGGTAGCCTTCTCCTTCATGCAGTTCTCCAGAGGAAAGGTCTCCGCCGACCGCATCAAAGAAGTGCTCCGTGAGGAACCGGATTTGACCGATCCCCCGGCCACACCCGGCAAAGAGTCTCCTGTCATTGAGCGCGGAGATGTATGCTTTGACCACGTAACCTTCCGCTATACACAGGAGGGCGATCCGGTCCTCCGGGATCTGTCCTTTTCCGTAAAGAGCGGTCAGACCGTCGCCATTCTTGGGGAGACCGGCTCCGGCAAGTCCTCCCTGGTCAGTTTGATCCCGCGGCTGTACGATCCCCAAGAAGGGCGCGTCCTCATCGATGGGGTTGACGTCCGGGAGTACCCCCTTCACAACCTGCGGTCCGGCATCGGCATGGTGTTGCAAAAGGCATTGCTATTCTCCGGTACAATTCTTGACAACCTTCGCTGGGGCGATTCGGATGCCTCTATGGAAAAAGCGGTCGAGAATGCTACCATCGCCCAAGCGGACCCGTTCATCTCTCAGATGCCTGCCGGATATGATACTGACCTGTCCCAGGGCGGCGTCAACCTCTCCGGCGGCCAGAAGCAGCGCTTGAACATTGCCCGCGCACTGATGAAGAATCCAAAAATCCTGATTTTGGATGACTCCACCAGCGCTGTGGACATGGCCACAGAGGTTAAGATCCAGCAGGCGCTTCGAAAGCACCGTCAGCAGTCCACTGTCTTTATCATTGCGCAGCGGATCAGCTCCGTAATGGATGCGGATCAGATTATCGTACTGGAACAGGGACGCATTGCCGCCATGGGTAATCACAGCCAGCTCATGGAGAGCAGCGAGCTGTATCAGGATATCTACAATTCTCAGTTGGGAAAGGGGGCTGTTATTCATGGGTGAGCCACATAAAGATGCCGCTCCAATGCCCGCCGGACCAGGGCGCGGCCCCGGCCGTGGACCCGGTCCCGGATTTCATGGGCCTGTACAGAAGCCCAAAAATCTAGGCCGCACGCTTCTCCGAATTGGATCCTATCTAAAAGACGATAAACGCAGTTTTATCCTTGTCATCGCGTCGGTTTTGCTGAACTCCCTGCTATCCATCGTCGGCCCTGTCATCGTTGGCCTTGCCATCGATGATTATATTACACCTGGCGATTATCGAGGTCTGCTTTTAATCTCCCTTGGCCTTCTGGTGGTCTATATCCTCAATAGCCTTTTTGCCTTTTTGCAGGGCTTTTTCATGGCAAGTGTATCAGAACGCACCGTAGCCCGTATGCGGCGGGATCTCTTTGATACCTTCCAGACACTGCCGCTAAAATTTTTTGATCAGCACACCCACGGAGAATTGATGAGCCGCCTCACCAATGATGTGGACAATGTCTCCGCTACGCTGAACTCCAGCATGACGCAGTTTATCTCCGGAATCATTACCATCCTCGGCGTTCTCATTCTCATGCTGATTTTAAGCCCGCTTTTGACGCTGACCACTTTAGCCACGGTCCCTCTCATGTTTCTTGTCACCCGACTGATCACGAAACACACCAAGCCTCTCTTCCTGGCACAGCAAAAAATGCTAGGAGACCTGAATGGCTGTATTGAAGAGACCATCTCCGGCCAGCGGGTCGTCAAAGTGTTTTGCCGGGAGGAGCAAGCCATCGCACAATTCGAGGAGTGCAATCAGCGCCTCCGGTTGACTGCTATTAAAGCCCAGGTTTTTTCCCGCATTATGGGCCCTTGTATGAATATGCTCAACAATCTGAGCTTTGCCCTCGTCGCCGGCATCGGCGGTCTGTTGGCCGTTTCCAGCGGCGTCACTGCGGGTACCATTTCCATCTTTCTAAATTATTCCCGTCAATTTACCCGCCCCATCAATGAGTTGGCGAACCAGTACAATATGGTCCTGTCTGCCGCCGCAGGCGCAGAGCGGGTGTTCCAGGTTCTGGACGAACCGCCGGAGCCGGCGGACCTGGCCGATGCCGTCAATCTAAAGGAGCGGGGGGTGAAAGGTTCCGTCCACTTCGATCATGTCAGCTTTTCCTATGATGATGTGACGGAAGTCCTGACCGATTTCACGTTGGATGTAAAACAGGGCCAGACTATCGCACTCGTTGGCCCTACCGGTGCGGGCAAGACGACTGTCATCAATCTTTTGACACGCTTCTATGACGTTCAGAAGGGCTCCATCTCCATCGACGGACAGGATCTGCGGCAGATTCAGCGCGACAGTCTCCGCTCCTGTCTCGGCATCGTGCTACAGGATACCTACCTGTTTAGCGCTACCGTTCGAGATAATCTGCGCTATGGACGGTTGGACGCCACCGATGCGGAAATTGAAGCCGCTGCCCGCATGGCCAACGCCCACGGATTTATCACCCGGCTTCCCCATGGTTATGACACGGTTCTGACAGACGATGGCGGCAACCTCAGCCAAGGGCAACGGCAGCTTCTCGCCATCGCGCGGACAATCCTGGCCGACCCGGCTATTCTGATTTTGGATGAGGCCACCTCCAGCGTCGATACCCGCACAGAAGTCCACATTCAAGAGGCGATGCTGGCTCTCATGAAGGGCCGGACAAATTTTGTGATTGCCCATCGCCTAAGTACAATACGGAATGCGGATCGCATTGTGGTCATCCGCCATGGCCGCATGGTTGAGAGCGGAACCCATGACCAACTCCTAGCCCAGAAGGGTTTCTACAATCAATTGTATCAGAGCCAATTTATTCGCCAGGAGGATGCGGCGGAGCTTCCACAATAAGGGTTGCGCACACCTCTTTCTAATCAACGAAGAGGGTATCCCTCGCTCTATATCCACTAAAAAATCCGACAGTTTCTCATGTTGAAAGAGCTCTGTCGGATTTTTGGTGTACTTTAGCCGTTTCTTTCATGGAAACAGATGACTTGTTGTTCGGCCTTAATGTTAGTTTTACTTTCGTTTTCCCTCGGAGCAGAAATCTTTGGGATTCCGCTCTATTCAGGTTCCTCTGGCCTTTCTCACATGCAAAAGGTTGCGTCAGAGTCCCGTCATGCCCTCGGCTTACCCTTATTCAAATTTCTGCCGCTCTCCCTTCGGTTGCACCTTCTCACGTTCGTGGCTTTTGATTGAATACTCTTCCTTCCGCCGCTAAATCTTGCCATGAGGGATGGAGTGCCGCTCACCTCGGCTTACCCTTATTCAAATTTCTGCCGCTCTCGGTCCGGTTGCACCTTCCCGCGTTTGTGGCCTTTGATTGAATACTCTTCCTTCCGCCGCTAAATCTTGCCATGAGGGATGGAGTGCCGCTCACCTCGGCTTACCCTTATTCAAATTTCTGCCGCTCTCGGTCCGGTTGCACCTTCCCGCGTTTGTGGCCTTTGATTGAATACTCTTCCTTCCGCCGCTAAATCTTGCCATGAGGGATGGAGTGC